>NZ_JAUBPB010000023.1:1726-86802 GCF_036700545.1 Microcoleus sp. SVA1B4 | reverse complement strand
CGTCCCGCCCGTCCAGAAAGGGCGGGCGGGACGCCCATCCCACTTTCAAGAGTGTAAATTATTTAATTCGCGATCCTTAGCTGATCTTCCAGGTTGGTGCGTCCCAGACTCACTAATTACCAAGTTTCTTCATCGGGATTATTGGAATTGCTCCAGATTTCTACATCCAAATCATTGAGATAAATCAGAGCCGTTTCAATCTGTTTACTTGTACCGTTAAGTTCCAGATCAAACCAACCGTCATCTAAAGTTTTGACACCCAACAAAGCGGCATTAAAATTTACCGTCAAACCGTATTCAGAAATCAGGTTAGAGATTACAGGTTCCTGATGGTATTCTTTAGGAACACGAATGCGAATGCGGGTTTGAGTTGGTCTGCTGTCGCCAATCTCAGATTTGGGAATATCTGATTCTTGGGTTTGGTGAAAATTGTCGATCGCCTCAAATTGAGATTCGCTAGTGTTGTGAGCTAACATTTGGGACTCCTAATTTTTGTTTCAGTTTACATTTTGTACCAATATCTTGTAGGGTGCGTCGCTGCGAGATTTTCGAGCTTCCCACTAGATTGTCGATAGCGCCGCACCTTACTAATGAGTGGTTTGAGGGATGAAGTTCACAGCGCGCACCCTAATGACTAATGACTAATGACTAATGACTAATGACTAATGACTATTCTTCAACTTCTTTAATCCTAGTTTTTCGTTCTAAAATCTCCTTAAGCACGAGAGTAACAACTGCTAAAAGACCGAGAACTACCGCAGCCGAAAATGCGGCTTGCGTCGCGTACTGCTTGTAAGCATCCTCTACAAACAAAGGCAAAGTTTGTGTTTTTTTAGCAATATTTCCCGACACCACAGAGACGGCTCCAAATTCTCCCATTGCTCTAGCATTGGTCAAAATTACTCCGTAAAGCAATCCCCAGCGAATACTGGGAAGCGTGACATTCCAGAAAATTTGCCAGTCATTTGCTCCCAAAGTTTTCGCCGCCTCTTCTTGATCTGTTCCGACTTCTTCCAAAACAGGAATTACTTCGCGGGCCACAAAAGGCAAGGTAACAAAGGCAGTAGCCAGCACCATCCCAGGGAAGGCAAAAATAACCCTGATATTTGCCGCCTCCAGCCACGGCCCGAACCATCCCAGCCGACCGTAAAGCAGTACAATCATTAAACCTGCAACTACGGGAGAGATGGCAAAAGGCACGTCTAAAAGGCTGATTAATAGCGTGCGCCCCCGAAATTTATTGCGGCCAATTACCCAGGCTGCACACAAACCGAATACTGTATTTATTGGCACAACTATCAGAGAAATTATCAGGGTTAGTTGCGCTGCGTGCAGAAAATCTGGTGAGGTTAAGTTAGAAAAAAATGGCTCAAATCCCTTTCTGAAAGCTTGATAAAAAACGTTGAGAGTGGGGATAAATAAGACAAGAGCGAGATAGCCGATCGCAATTCCGATTAAAGTTGGTTTTACCCAAGCTTTTTCCTGGCTCCGACTAGAACCTGCGGGCGGACTTTTGTAACCAGCGGGTGAATTGATATTAGTCGTCATAGCGTCTTCTCCATGCTTGTAAGAGATTAATGGCGAACAACATTGCCAGGGAAATACCTAACATGACAGTGCCGATAACTGTTGCTCCTGCATAGTCGTACTGTTCCAATCTTTGAAAAATTAATACGGGCGCGATTAAATCTTTGAACGGTATGTTAGAAGCTACAATTACAGTAGAGCCGTACTCGCCTACCGCTCGCGAAAAGCCGAGTGCTACTCCGGTTAAAATAGACGGAAATAACGGCGGTAAAACTACTCGCCAGAAGGTTTCAAATTGAGAAGCACCTAAACACCAAGCTGCTTCTTCGATCTCTTTTTCCATCTCGTTTAAAACTGGCTGTACGGTTCTAACGATAAATGGCAAGGAAATAAATATCATCGCTATACCTACGCCTAAGCGAGTAAACGATATCTTGATTCCCAAAGGTGCAAAAAACCAACCAATCCAGCCGTTATCGCTGTAAACTGTGGCGAGGGTTAAACCTGCGACGGAGGTAGGGAGCGCAAAGGGTAAATCGACGATTGCATCTATAATCCGTTTTAAGGGAAAGTCGTAGCGGACTAATACCCAGGCAATTAATGTGCCGAAGACTCCGTTAATTAATGCCGCAATTAATGCCGTAAAGAAGGTGACATCGTAGGCGGAAAGGGCGATGGGACTGGTGGCAATTTTCCAAAATTCGGCGGGGTTTGCTGTGCTGGCTTTCAGCAGCAATGCTGAAACTGGGAGCAATAGCATTAAGCTGAGGTAGCCTAGGGTGATTCCCCAAGGTAATGTGATTTTGCCGATCGCCCTTTTGATATTTTCGATCGGAGATTGAGGGTTACTGATTGCAGATGATTCAGCCATAAGTGAATAGTTTTGAGTTGGAAAGAATAATTGCGATCGGGGGCTGGTTTTACCAAAAATAATTGCCTAAAACCAATCATCTGGTAAACCCTGGCTCATTAGATAGATGTAGGGTGCGGATCCATCCTACAATCGGCAAGGCGCGATCGAATATCTAGGAGCGACGCACCATACCAGATACGGGTTTTACCAATAATAATTGCCTAAAACCAATCATTTCGTAAACCCGCCCCGGCCACTACTGTCTAATTGAACCTTGAATTTTGTCAAAAATAGCTCCGTCATCGAAGAATTTCTGCTGAATATCTCCCCAACCTCCTAAGTCTTGAGCTGTAAATAGGGTTTTGATGGGGGGATATTTTTGGGCAAATTCCGGTTCCGCCGCTACTGTCGCATCTACTGGGCGGAAGCCTGCTTTGGCAAATTCTCGCTGAGCTTCTGGGGTGTACAGAAATTTGACAAATGCTTCGGCGACTTCGCGATTACCGTGTTTATCAACGTTTTTATCGATAATGGCAATGGGATTGTCGATCGACACATTCACGTCTGGAATAGTATAAGTCGGTTTTTCGCCTTTCTCACCAGCCAAAATAATCTCGTTTTCGTAATTAATTAAGGCGTCGCCTTGGCCTTGTTTGAAAAATACGTCGGTGGCTTCGCGGGCATCTTTAGTCAGGATGGGGACGTTTTTGTAGACTTTAGTAGTCAAGTCTAATGCTTTGGTTTCGTCTCCTCCGGTTTTAACAACCGAGCCCCAAAGTGCGAGGAAATTCCAGCGGGCCACGCCTGATGTTTTGGGATCGGCAGTAATCACTTTTACTCCGTCTTTGCTTAAATCTTCCCAGGTTTTGACGCCTTTGGGATTGCCTTCGCGGGTGACTATTGCTGCTACGGATTTGCTGACTATGCCTTCGTTGGGGACTTCTTTTTCCCATCCAGGCTCAATTAGTCCGGCTTTTTCGATTCTTTGAGTGTCGAAGGCGAGGGCTAGGTGTACGATGTCTGCTTCTAAACCGTCAATTACGGCGCGAGTTTGGGAACCGGAACCGCCGTAGCTTTGGTTGAAGGTGACGGTTTGGCCTTTTTCTTTTTGCCATTGTTCTACGAATTTGGGAATTATGGCTTCGTGGGCGACTTTGGTGACTGCGAAGGATACTAGGGTTAATTCTACGTTGCCTTTGGTGGTGCCCTGGCTGCAGGATGCAACGGTCAGACTTAAAGTTATTCCCACTACAAATAGCGATACAAATCTTTTCAGCGCCGTCAATGATTTATTTGTGCTGGCTGGTGGCTGTTTTGGCCAGTGAAGGTGTTGAGTTAGGCGTTGCCACGGGCTCATTATATTTGTTCCTCTAGATAAAGTACGGTTATTAGGTCGGAATACCGTAATTAGGGTGGTGAAGTACGATTATAGACAAGAGCGAGTCAAAAGGCAACAAAAAAAACAAATTGGGGGAACTCAGGGTCGATCGCATATCCTGAAGTCTTTTCCGTCGGTGCTTTGGATTCAGATTCGGGGTAAAATGTAAAGTGTATAAATACTCTGATTGAGTTAAGGTGCTAAACTTGCGCGGCAGCACGATACGCCTTCTAGATACGTTGACAAGCGAATTTCAAAGGTGGTATCCGCCACGTGATTTATCCGTGGAATCAATCCAAAATCTAAAATCTAAAATCCTCAAGCCCCCGAATTTATCCGTGGGGTCAATCTAAAATCTAAAATCTAAAATCTAAAATCGAATGACCGATCGCCCAAATGTAGGGCTCATGCCAAGATCCCCCGCCCCATCGAGATATGCCTGAGCGAAAGCATCCAGGATACAAGCCCCCGGATTCATCCGTCCAGAAATAAAAAACCTGTATCCGATAAACTTGCCCCCGAATTTATCCGTGGGGTCATGCTTCAATTCTAAAATCTAAAATCTAAAATCTAAAATCTAAAATCGATTGACTCGCGCGATCGCCCTTAAGTAAGAAAAAGTTTTAACTGGTATGTCCTTACCCCGCCCAGTCTCAGACACCCTAATTGAACTGTTGAAGCCTGTAGCCTCGGAATTGGGAGAAAGATTGGGAGCAAGCGCTGTCAACGAACGCTATGCCGAAATTGAGCCCTCTGGTTCTTCAGCTTTGAACCAGCAAATCAAAAAAGACCCCCGCTGGATTAAAGCACAAGTGAGATATTTGCAGCGGCAGCAGGCCAGAGAACAAGAATTAATCGCGATCGCCAGCGCAGAAGAAAGGGTAAAGGAAGAACGGGCTAATCGAATTAAGGCACAAGAAGTAAGAGATAAGCGGGCAATTAGCCGACTTTGCCGCGACTTAATGCGGGAGTTTCAATCAGAAGCAATTCGAGTTAAGCTGAGCCAAATTCAAACTCTTTGGGACAAGGACAACTGGTTTTCTAATTTGAGCAGGCAGGAAACTGAACAGATTTTGCAGCAGCAGCAGCACCGATTGCTGCTGTTAGTTGCTCCCGCAAAAATTAGCCAAGATTGCCCTGATTCGTTTCGCCACAATCTGAATATCGAGCTGCCGGCTAAGTTAAGAGCTTTTTTGAACCAGCACTACCCCCCGCACGGAGATTTGTGCCCGGTTCAGTTTTACGGAGACTATTTCAAAAAATCGATTTCCGATATTGATGTGGAGCGGTTGCAGACTGTGTTGTCTCCCGTACCGACAGCTATACTGTACAGCGATATCAGCGATTATGAAGTTAATTTTCATGTTGGTTTTTGGGGAGTCATCAATCAGAGCGTTTCTCTAGTAGCGATGCAGCCTTGGAATTGGGAAGAGGTTTATCAACAGTTGGAGGCAGAGGGAAAAGATAGAAAGCTGAGCCTGCGGATTATTCGGCAAATAATTGTGACTATTCACAAGTTATTGGCGGCTTTTTTAGCGGATTTGTATTATTTAAATATCGATTTTACTCACGAACCTCAGTTATTTACATTAGAGGCGGAATTTGCTCAGGAATGGTTTTCTAAAGATTGGGCAAAACCGTATATTGAAACTCTTAAAGAAATTCAGGAGCAGCAGCGAATAGTCTCTAAGGGAGAGATGCGCCGGCTGGCGCTGCGAGAGGCGAAAGCTAGGGCGGAACGCCAGCGTTTGGAGGAGGCTGAACTCAAACGCAGAGAGGAAGCTGAGGCTGCAGCTAAGCGGGTGAAGGAATTAGCTCACAAATTAAAACATCAGAAATGGCGGTGTGTATATACGCTGCCGGGACATTCATCGTTTGTGAATTCTCTGGCGATTAGCCCTGACGGCAAAATTTTGGCTAGCGGTAGTTGGGATAAAACTATTAAGATTTGGGATTTAGAAACCACGGAATTAATTGGCACTCTGACGGGACATTCCGATCGCGTAAATTCGGTTGCTATTAGCTATGACGGAAAAATGTTGGTCAGCGGCAGTTCGGACGAAACAATTAAGTTTTGGAATTTGCACAACGGTGATTTGCTGTGTACTTTTCCGGGACATTCTATGGAGGTGAATTCGGTGGCGATTAACCCGAAGGGCCTGGTAATTGCTAGCTGCGGCGGGGCTGATAATACGATTAAGCTGTGGAATTTGCGGAGTGGTGAGTTGCTGCGGACTTTGAAGGGTCATTCTGACAATGTGAATGCGGTGGTTTTTAGCCCGGACGGTAAAATATTGGCGAGTGGCAGTTCGGATGCGACGAGCAAGGTTTGGGATGTGGAAAGCGGTAAGTTGCTGCGGACTCTTTCGGGGTTGAATGTTGGGGTGAATTCTGTGGCGATCGCGCCCGACGGTCAGATTCTTGCTAGCGTGAGCAATGATTATACGATTAAGCTGCGGAATTTGCAGACGGGGAGTTTGTTGCGGATTTTAAATACTAATTCTGGGAGGGGAAAGGGTGTAACGAATTTAGGAACGAATGAGGCGGTGCATATTTTGCAGAATTATGTGAGTCGGGGCGAGTCGGTTGCTATCAGTGGGGACGGTTTGACTTTGGCTAGCGGGTGCGATGATAATACGATTAATATTTGGAATTTGCAGACGGGGGAGTTGTTGACAAGTCTTAAGGGACATTCGGGTACGGTGTACTCGGTGGCGATCGCGCCTTCGGGAAATTTGCTCGCCAGCGGCAGTGCGGATCAGACGATTAAGATTTGGCGCTGCGATTAGTTAATTGGCAGTGGGCAGTGGGCAGCGGGCAGACAATTCCGGTTTTGCCCTTACGGGGAGGGGTTTTGAGCGAATTTGAAAAAAAAGTTGGCTGGGGGGGTTGCGCTAATGACTATAAGTTTGCTATATTAATTTTCACTGCTGGTGTAACTCAGTTGGTAGAGTAGCTGATTTGTAATCAGCCTGTCGCAGGTTCAAATCCTGTCACCAGCTTTACTGATAAGACCAAGGCTTGATGAAACTTCGAGCCTTGGTTTTATTTTTAGGTATGAAGTGGGTCTAGAACCCCATACCCAACTAAGCTCTTAAAGCTCGGCTTTCTGATATAATGTCCTATCTTAGTAGTGTATAAAAAGTGCGAAGTAAACCTAAGCTAGATAGGGATGTAGAGCTAGTTGGCTATCTAGTAGGGTATATACCTGTTTTATTTGTTTACATCTACTAAATATTCATTCTTTTTACTGACCTAAGTCAAAGGTTGAATGCTTTTAGTAGAAAGAGCTAGGATAGACTACCACATATACCCTAGCTAAAAGGCTTAGTCTTGACCGCGTAACTGTTTAACAGTCCGTAAGCAGTCCTCTAAAGCCTCTAAGTGTTTAGAGATATCTGCATTGTTACTCAACCATCCAGGCTGCATTTTGTCTAGAGTTTTTTTTAAGCTCTTAATGTCCTGCTGTAATAGTGCTTCAATTCCCAGGGTTCTGCTGTTATCCCCATCTTTAAGAATAGAGATAAGTTGAATTTTGATTCTATGTTCCCATCGGCTAACATGATCGGTATATAAAGTCCAAGGGGTTAATACTACTCCCTCTTGTGTTCTAAAACCTAAAGGAATATTTGAAAGCTTGTAAAGTTCGTCAATAAATGCTCCCCAGACTACTTGCGATCTATCTTGATTGTGTTTGACAGTGTGATAGATATTTGTCATCAATTCACCGGGATCTTTTTTGATGAAGCTAAATCCTGCTATGTTTATTTGTCCCCCCTTATTCCAGTGCTTCCAGTTGTTTACCATTTTGTCGAGTAAGTTAGCCGTATCATGACGATCGTAAGTCTCAAGAGTTAGTAGATTAACCAGCTTACCAAGATTGACCTCGGACTCAGAAGTGAAAGGAAGAGTAAACTTGTTAAATTGCTTGGCTATTTGTGGCAACCCCTTAGAATCTTTTGAGAATCCTAATAAATCCTTAAGCGCTACTCGATTAACTATTCTCTCCTCTTTCTCCTTTGTGAATAATTGACTGTTAGAGTCTACAAACTTTTGTACTATTTTTTCAAGTTGGCTTTTAGCTTCCCGCACTAATTGCCGATCGACACTCGTACACCTTAACAGACTGTAGAACTCACCATCTCCGACATATTGGATCGAGGTAGATACTTTAGTAGAAACCTTGCCCGCTATTCTGTCCTTTGATATCTGACTTGTAATATCTAAACGCTGTCTACTTTGTAACATTGCTTCATAGTAAATCTCAATGTAAATTCCTCTCTCTTGCTTGATAATTAACTCCACGTTTTTAAATTTAAAGATACTTAGTAGATAATCCCGGACTTCTTCAAAGCTAGGAAAATTAATAGGAAACTGTTTTCCCAAGCGAGCGGGAACCCTCTTAAGCCATTTCATAACCATAGATACCTCTGATTGCCATATAGCTCTTTCACTCCCCCAAATAAACGTGTATGTTAATTTTTTAGCCTCCAATTCTTGAATAAAGGAAACATCTGCTAACGTGTGACTCCTATAGTAGTTATCCGTATACAAGGAATTATGCTTAAACCCTGCTTTGTCTAAATATTTCCTGATTACTACAGTAGATTCTCGCAAACTCTCTGGATTTAACTTTTTCCCTTGTACTACCTGAATTAAGAGGTTTTCTAGCCTAGCAATAAGCTTTAAACTATTTACCTGGTTTTGATTTTTGAGTCTGTCAATTTCCCTATGCAGATAAGCAATAGCTTGATTCGGACTGAGATTACCTACTACATACCTCGCAAGGTCATACTCTGGCACTTTAACCGGAAGTCCTATTAACTTCCATTCCTTACCCGATGGTTCTAAGCAAGCTAATAAAGGAGTAGTACCAACTACCGACCTAAATATTACAGTTCCCTGTGCTACTTTTGCACCGTCCAACTTAATAGGCTTAGGTCTTTGCCGCTCTACCAATTCTTTTGGTCGTTTATATTCTTTTTCCCAATCAGCAAAACTTATTATTTCAATGATTTTAGAGCAAACTTCCTCGAAATCCTTATTAAGAGCTATCTCCTTATTCAACAAAACAACTACATAATAAAGGAGATATCTCAAAACCTCTTCACTAGCAGGAACGCACAAGTAATCAAGTAAATTTAAAAGAACTCTACTATTTTCATCAGATAATAACTCATTGTTTTGATACAGAGAGACTGCGAGATTTTTAACATATTTTCTGCTGATTTTTCTCTTAAACCACCTTAGCCACGCCTCGATATTAATGTTATATTCAGCAACTAACCTTTTACCCTCCTCTATTTGTTGACGAAGAAGCTGAGAAGATGAGATTTTTTGATATTGGATTATCGCTCGTTCAATAATCCCTTTAAATTTAATCTGGAACTTTTCTAAGCTTTGTTCTCTACTTTCTGAATCAGTGTCTTGGTTACTGGTATTGGTATTGTTTTTTGTTTTCCACTCACAACCTTTGCCTGTATCCTTGAAATGAGAGAAGTGAGAAACTCTCTCTGTACATCGCTTAAAAAAGATAAGTTCTCTACATTTACCACAAGTAAGACCTAGCTTTTTATAGGATTCATAGTTTAGCGTATCATCATCAGGTGTAAATTCTTTATCTAAAAACATAGATATGGCAAAAGGAATAGATACTTCTGATTCTGCTTTCATAAAACTTAACCCCCTTGTTTTTGGTAATTATCATTAAGTAAATAGAACTTTATAATAATTTTAGTAATTATTTAAAAATTCTCCCAGCATTACCTATGAATTTAACAGTATGCCTCTGCATATACGGTGACTTAAATCACCTAATTGTCGGAAACATTAAAATTATATAGCAATAGTTTTAGCTATTTATCAGTAGGTAATTTTATCCTGAGAAGTGTAACTATGTAACTATGTAACAGTAGGGACACGGCAGTGCCGTGTCCCTATCTGATATGTGCTAGTTTTGTACCTTTGGGGCGGGCTCGCGTGCCCACCCCACAAGAGTTTCCCGAAAAATAGGTGCACAAGTTAAATGTGCGACAAATTACAAGGCTTAACCTAACGCAGTGCAGGCTTTTTTCAACCATTCAATTGTTGCTGCATCAAGTACGGGTTCCAGTTTCTCGACTACCGAAGCATGATAATTATTCAACCATTCTAATTGAGTCTTTGACAGCCGATCGACATTTATTAATTTGCGCTCAAACGGAATATACGTCAGCGGTTCAAATCCGTACCAAACCGTACCATTTTTTGATGGCATTTCCCTGACAACATAGAGATTTTCGATGCGAATTCCGCCCCATCCCGGTTCGTAATATCCCGGTTCGATGCTCGTTACCATTCCGGCTTCCAGGGGATACTGCACAGATTTGCTGATGCCGTTTGGCCCTTCGTGACCGGCTAAAAACGCCCCGACTCCGTGCCCTGTACCGTGTCCGTAGTCTAGCTGTTCTTGCCATAATACCGCACGGGCGATCGCATCTAATTGCGCTCCCGTTGTTCCTTTGGGGAATTGCTGCATTGCACAGTTGATATGCGCGATTAAGACTGTTGTGTAGTGTTCTATTTGTAGCGCCGTCGGTTCTCCGATACTTACTGTTCTCGTATCGTCGGTTGTACCTGCTAAATATTGCGCGCCTGAGTCAAGCAGGAGCAATTCTCCGGGTTTTAAGGTGACTTCTGGGCTGGGGGTTCCGTAATGTACGATCGAGCTATTGGCTCCCGCACCGGCGATCGTTCTAAAAGTTAAAGTCTGAAAATCTGTTTCTTGCTGGTAAAATTTTTCGATGCTTTCTTTGACATCAAACTCGGTAACTACCTTACCATTTTCTAGCTGTTCTGTCAACCACTTTAAAGTCAAAGTTTTCGCTCGACTTGCTTTGAAATTGGCTGATTTCATCTGCTCAATTTCTACGGGATTTTTGCGAGCTTTCATCCCTTCTACCGGATGAGCCTCAAAAACTATTTCGATGTTGTAAAACTGCGCTTGTTGATGGTTTAATATTAACTGGTACGTGCCTGCTGTGCTGTGTTTCGGGTCTAAAAGTACCCGAACTTTATGTGGCAAATTTACGCAAGTTTCTAATGTATGCGGATAGTCTGCGTAGGGAAGCAAAGTTACATCCGCCCGCAATTCTTGCTTGATTTCTAGCGAAATTCGTTCGGGATTTGTAAACAAAAACGCTGAATCTGTGGTGACAATGGCATAGGATATGAAAATGGGGATGTGGGGAATATCCGAGCCTCGGAGATTGAACAGCCACGCTATTTGATTCAGGTTGGTAATCGGAAGCACATCGATATTGGCTTTTTGCATCGCTTCCCTGACTCTGGCTAATTTTTCGGCGGCGGTTTCTCCTGTCAGGGATGCAGGTAAGCTAAATATGGGCTCTGCATCAATCGCGGGTAAAGTCTCTGCTGTTTGCCAAGGAGTTTGCGATCGCACTTTGTCTGTCAAATTCTCCCGGATTGGTATGAGATCAATCTCCGCAGTGGCAAATTTTTTCACCCAATTTTGATATTGCTCTGTCGCTACGGTAAACGGGTCAAAACCCATGCGAATTTTCCTTGATTTTTCGGTCGATTCTACAGCCAGTTTTTCTAAAGTTTCAATTAAGGTTAAATTTCCTTCTAAACCGAGTTTCGATATTTGAATAATTCCAGTATCGACTTGCAAGTCGGCTTGTTCGTAATAGCGGGAATCCACAAACAACCAAGCGGAATCTTTGCCAACCAACAAATCACCGGCGGAACCCGTAAAACCGCACATCCAAGCTCGCCGCTGCTTGGCTGCTGGAACTGATAAATTTAAGTGTTCGTCAACCGCTGGAATGTAATAGCAATCTAAGCCGTAATCGACCATCAAATCGCGCAAGTCTGCCAGTTTGGCAGCGGATGTATCTTGAAGATTTGTATTTGCTTTTAAGTTAGTGGCAACCATTTTTAAATTTCCTATTTTACTTGTTTAAAATTGTCTTCAAACCTTTAACTAATCTCCTAATACCAGCGGTGGCGGTTGCTTTTTCCAAAGCACCGTAAGCAACCCGCAAATAGCAGCCGCTATCCATGCCGAAAGTTGTACCGGGAAGCACTGCTACGCGATATTCGCGAATTAATTTTTCTACTAATTCCATTGTATCAATTTCAGTATCAAGTTTCAAGAAAAAGTAGAATGCTCCGCAGGCTGGGGAAATTGTACACAAGTGTTGGATGGTATTGAGTTCGTCTAATACGAGTTGGCGCACAGATGCGATCGCCCTTACATAATTATCGCAGTAACCTCTACCAACTTGCAAGGCTCCCAGGGCTGCATACTGAGAAATTACGGGCGGACAAATTAAGATGGTATCTTGAATCTTTCTCACAGAAACGAGCAAGTGTTCTGGTATTACCATATACCCGATCCGCCAACTCGCAAAACCGTAGGCTTTGGAGAGGCTAAACAGAGAAATTGTATGTTCGCTGCTGTTGGGAAAAGCGGCGGGCGAACAGTGTTTGACGCCGTTATAAGTAAAATATTCATAAGCTTCATCGCTGATGTGATAGATGTTGTGCTGGCGACAAATTTCGTTAACTTCTCGGAGTGCTTCGGCTGAATAAACAACACCAGTAGGATTATTTGGTGAAATGGTAACTATGGCTCGCGTTTTGTCGGTAATTGCTTTTTTTATAGCATCGATATTAAGTTGATAGTTTGCGTCGGTTTCTACTATCACTGGTCGGCAATTTGCCATAATAGCCGCCATTTCGTGATTGAAGTAATAAGGTGATTGGATAATAACTTCGTCTCCCGCAGAAGTGATGGCGAGAATAGCGTTGGTAAATCCCATGTTGCTGCCGGCGGTAACGACAATGCAGTTTTTGCTATTAATTTCTATGTCGTTATCGGTTTTGAGTTTAGCGGCGATAGCATCCTGTAATTGTGGAATTCCTTCGACGGCTTTGTATTTGTGATTGTCGAGATTTGCAAAGAATTCGGGGATTTTTTCAAATGATTCTTGTGGCGGATTGTAGTAAACTACGCCTTGTCCTAATGATATCGTTCCCGGATTTTGGCGAATCAGTTCGCCAACTACTGGAATTATGGGCGACTGCACCGATTGCATTCGAGTGGGGTAATTTTTCATATAATATTTGTTTCTTGGGTCGTTAAGTAGATTGACAAAACTTACAGATTAGAACCCCGAATTATTCGATAAGTCGGGGTTTTGGGTATTTTTTGTGTGGGAAATTATTTAAGGATTTACGCGATCGCAAATCCAGTAAATTGCCGTACATAAGGCGCTCGAAATCCCAACACAATATCTGTTTTAGGGACTCCAAATTCTAGAAATTGATTGGCAATTCCTGCTTCCGTAAAATCGCGCTGAATCCAAATTTTTCCATCTTTGATATCAACATGAATCGGACATCCATGAATTCGTTCTTCATCCCGCCATCCTACATACAACAATAAATAGCGGTCGCGTTCCGTATCGAAAACAATTTCAGTGGTTTCTACATCTTGCTCCGACTGCTCTGTCGCGTGTTGATGTATGACTTTCTGAACTAACTGGCGATAATCTAATCTTTCCATAATGTTATCTCCTGTCCCTTCACATGAAAAACCAGCATCTTTATTTGATATCGTTCTAACACAGTTTGAATAAACGAGTCTGTAAAAAAATCTTGATAGATATCTGTAGGCACTGCCAAATACAGCACTCGTTCTGATTCCAATTTTTCCAATGCTACTCGATAATTAAGAAATTGACCAACAGCCGTATGGAATTCTGACAGCGCCGACAAGCCCACAAAACTTTTTACTTCGACTGCTATTTTTTGCCTCCCCTTTTCGGCAGAAAGTAATTTCTCTCCTCCCAAATCAATCTGCATTTTTACTTGAGAAGTTACTTTTAGAAATAGAGGATCGTGAGTAATTGTCCATCCATCTTTCTCCAAAGCCGCACGTACTGTGTTGTGAAAGATATCTTTGGCTGACATGATTTAAAAAACTGTTTTACTATATTCAAAAAGTATCTATTGCGATAATTATAACTTAGCAAGTGCCGACAAACAAGTAAAAAGTCTAAATTTTTGACTAAATTATAGATTGAAAATAACGATCGTGCTAAAATGAAATATCAGCTCATAACAGGAGAAAGTTCCTATGTCAACGATGACTGTCAAAGATGTTGAGCAAGTTCAAACCGCTTTTTCCGAAGCTGGTTTAGATTACCAAATTGAACTAGAAGACGGGAGACTTTCAATTATGGGCCCATCTGACATCGTATCCAGTGAAATCAGCAGCCGTCTCATTGCCTTTCTTTTCGCTTGGGTAAATCCCCGCCGTCTCGGACGAGTTTTTGACTCCGCAGGCGGCTTTATTATGCCAGATACTAACGTCAAAGCGCCCGATGTTTCCTTTGTGCGCGCCGCACGATTGCGCCAAAGTCCGCGTTATTTTGGACAGTTGGTTCCCGATTTGGTGGTAGAGATTAAGTCTCAAAGCGATCGCACGCAGCCTATCGAAACCAAGGTTTTGAAGTTTGTTGAGCTCGGAGCGATTGTCGGAATTGCGATCGATCCTGATGCAGAAACAGTGAAGATTTATCGATCGGCTGGCGAACCACAAATTTTACAAAATGGCGATATCTTAACATTACCAGAACTTTTCCCCGGTTGGGAATTGCCCGTTTCTGAACTGTGGCCTCCTATCTTTACAGAAGAAGAAACACAATTCTAGAAAAACTACAATATATCGCAACAAGTAGAGACTTAAACTCTTTCAACTTCTATTTTAGAACCTTGTGGCGACTTAAACACTTTAACTTGTGCGGGCAATCTTTCGCCCAATTCTCGAACGTGGGTAATCACTCCAATCATCCTGTCTCGCTGCCGCAAAGATTCTAAAATTTGAGTAACGCTTTCGAGAGTTTCGGTATCTAAAGTCCCAAATCCTTCATCGAGAAACAAGCTGCCCAAGTGAGATCCTTGAGACAGTTTTTCTGACAAAGCTAAAGCCATTGATAAGGAAGTGGCAAAGGTTTCGCCGCCGGAAAGGGTTCGCACTCGTCTAGCTTCGCCGCCGTTCCAATTATCTGCTACCCAGTATTCGCCGTCTTGGTTTCTTAATTTGTAGCGATTCTCAGTTAATTCTTGCAAAATTAATGTGGCGCTGCCGACTAATTCTGCTTCTAAATGTTCTAAAATGTAGGATTGAAATTCGTTGGATTTGAGATTCTGCGCTAAGGTGTGATAAGTTTGCTCTTGTTCGGTGAAATTTGTGATTTGCTGTGACAGTCTTTCGGCTTGTTCGAGATTTTGGGCTGCTACTTGAATCCAAGCTAAAAGTTCGGCGCGGTTGTTGTTGGCTTGTTTGAGGTTTTCTTGGGCGGTATGTTTTGCCGATCGCACTTGTGCTAAAGTATTCTCATCGGTAGTTCGGCCTGCGATCGCCTCGCTCAAATCTTTTGCCCGCGTCTCTAACTGAATTTTTGATTCGCGGTGAGAGCGAATAGCGTTTTCCCATTCTGATTGTTCCTTAACTGTCGCAACCGCTGCTAAAAAGGTCTCTTCGGTGAAATCAGCCGCCGTTAATTTTGCTGACCAATCCAGGTTTAGCTGCTGTTTCTGGGCTTGGGCTTGTCCAAAAACTTCTCCAGCTTGTTGCTCTCTCTCTGCTGCTTGAATAACCTTATTTTGAGCAGTTTGATAGGATTTTTCGGCAACTTTCAGCAGATTTGCCAAGTCTTGTTTGTCTTGTTCTAAGACTTTTGCTAAATTAGCATAAGGTTGATATTCGGTAATTTGATAAAGCGCATTTACACAACTTTGGAACTGCTGCTGGCGGCGGTCTGATTCGGCGATCGCATCTTGATATTCCTGCTGTTTAGCTGCTTGAGTCGCCACCGCCAAATTAAATCTTTCTTGAAAATTATCATATTCCAATGATGCCAGTTGGAACTGCTGTTCGGTTTCGCGGTATTGGCGATCGCTCTCTTTAAGGATTGCCAACTCCTGCTGCAACCCCAAGCTTTCCCATTGAGGATTTTCCAAAACTTGAGTGATTTGCTGCTGCAATTCGGCAACTCTATTCGCAGTTAATTCGAGCATTTGAGCAATTTCTGACTCTTTTTGCAGGCAGGCTGAAACTGCACTTTTTCTCTCAGCAGCCAACCTTTGAGCATCTTGAAAAACCTGATTTGCTGCCGCCAATTTCTGCCGCAAACCAGCGACATCAACAATATTAGAATCTGGCAAAGGACGCAGGCTCTCGCTCTCAGGATGCACCCCCCCACACACCGGGCAAGTATCGCCAGAATTCAGCGACATTCTGACAGCAGCCACACTCTCTAAACGTGCCGCTTCCGCATTAGCGGTTTGGGCCGCTTCTAACTCGCGATCGCACTCTTTTAGTCGAATTTCGGCTGCTTCTAAATTAGTTGCAACTTCCACATAACTCTGTTGAGCTTTTTCCTTATCTGCGATAGATTTATCCAACTGTTCTTGCTGAGTCTTTTGCTGCTTGGTAATTAGCTGCAATTCCATCAATAAGGGTGAAATTTGCTGCAATTGCTCTAAACGCTTTCCTCCCGGCGCATACTGTTCGAGCTGCGCCGCTGCTTGAGTAACTCGAAAACCCGCACCTTGAATTTTAGTGTTAGCAGCTTGCAAGTCTTTATCTGCTGCCATAAAAAAGCGGAGTTTTTCCTGTTGAACTTTTTGGGCAAGCGCAACTTCTTTTTCTAATTGAGCGCGCTGTTCTTCATATACTTTAGCAGCAGCTAGAGCATCTTCGCGAGCCTTAATTTGTGGCGCTAGCACCTCTTCTTTGGCTTTGGCCGCGTCAAGTTGCTGCTGCTCTACTGCCAGCTCAGAGCGAGCTTTAATTAACTGCTTTCGCGCTGCCACCGAGGCACTTTCGGCAGTTTCATACTGACTGCGAGCCGATCGCACTAAAGCCCAATCTCCCTGTAAATGATTGGCAGTTTGCGCTCTTTCTAAACGCTGTGCTAAAATTGTCACCTCCGCAGAATTAGCATTTAATTGGGTCAGTTGTTGTTGTAACTCTTGCCAGCGAGCGATTTGCGAAAATAGCTGTTCCTCTTCATCTAGAGCCTTCTGAGCTTTCATCACAGCGCGATCGAACTCAGGCAACTGCTGCTCTAAAATCAAAAGTTGCGATCGTCTTTGATCCACCTCATCCGCCGTCGGCGCACTCAAATCCGCTAGCTGCCTTTCCACCATTTCCCGTTCCTGTTTCAGCAACTTAGCGAGTTCATTTGTTTCCTTCCGCATCTGCTCAAAAATCTCAAATCCTGCTAGCTGCCGCAAAATTTCCCGACGTTTTGATGTATCCCCTTTAATAAACTCATCAAACTTGCCTTGAGGCAGAACAATTGCTCGCGTAAAAGTATCAAAATCCATTCCTAAAATCTGTTCAATGGTATTTTGAACAGCAACAATACTCGTTCCCAAAGTTTCCCATTGACCATTTTGCCAGTTGTCCAAAATCACCTTATTTTCAGGAGATTTCGGACGGAAACGCCACCTCCGCGTCACTCGATACTGTGCCGAACCCACAGCAAAACGCAACTGCACTTTTAAATTTTCGCTGCCTTGACTTGCCAAATCACTTACTTGTTTGCCACTGCGAGTTGTCGTACCAAAAAGAGCGTAAGTCATGGCATCTAACAGTGAAGATTTGCCCGCACCTGTAGCACCAGTAATTGCAAACAAATCGAGTTGAGAAAAATCTAAACGCTGTTCGCGGTGGAAGCTGGTAAATCCTTCGAGAATAAGTTCGAGTGGACGCATACTGATTTTAGATTTTAGATGGTGGATTTCTATTACTCTTTACCAGGCTCTGCCTGGTAACGCATATCCGGAGGCTCTGCCTCCAATTTTCCTATTTAAGCGCGAGGCAGAGCCTCTGGATATTGGTTCCCAGACGGAGGCTGGGAACCAGTTAATTTGGGATTTTGGATTGTATCTTTTTACCCATCTAATTATTAACTGTTTCCTTAAACTTCTTGTACAAATTTTTAAATTCCTCCAATACTGCCGGTTTTGGTGTCGTTCCCAAGCGGTTTTGATAATAGTTGCAAAACTCTGCTGCCGGATCGAAATTATTGGGATCGATATTAGTTATTTCGGTTGCTTCTAGCGCTGCGTCTGGATAGCGCGGTTCAATTAACAACGCTTGAGAACAGATTTGGCGCACTCGATCGGCAAGTCCGATTTGCGGACTGTCCAGTTCGACAATTACTTTCAAGAAACCCGGATGATACTGATGAGCTTGTAAAGTTTCATCGAGATTGTCGTTATGACATTTAAGCACTTTTAACGGCTTGTGGCAAGCCACAGGCTTAAATTCCACCTTTGCCTGACTTCCCGGCTCAACTTCTATCAAGCAAAATCCTTTTTCCTGTTCCGCTTCTCCAAAATCTAATTGAATCAAAGAACCGGAATAATAAGCGGGAGAAGTCTCAGAAATCCGCTGGTGAATGTGGATGTGTCCGAGGGCAACATACTGAGCTTCCGGGGGCAGAGTTTCTGATGACAGCAGGTATTTTTCTCGCGTGTAATAAGCGACTTCGGATTTTGCCAACCGAGCGCCGTCAATGCTCATGTGTCCCATGAGAATATTCACAGTATTGTCTCTAAACTCTCTGGTTAAATCTTCGAGTAAATATGCTACTATTTCGCGGTAATCTTTGCGGCGATCGGCATCGCCCGACTGCCAGAGAGAATTAGCATCTAACAGTCTTTGTTCGGAAGCAAAAGGCATCGCTCCCACACAAAGTTTACCGCTTTTTGTATTGAGAGTAATCGTGCCGCCGTCGGCGGAAAGCCTGGGTTTGCCTAAAGCGCGAACACCGGCGAGGGAAAGCAATTGCGCGATGCTGTCGATGCGGGATGCCGAATCGTGATTACCGGCGATCGCAATTGCGGGAATTCCTGCCGCTTGGAGTTCGCAGAAAAAGTTATAAGCAATGCGTTCGGCGTAAGCGGGAGGGTTGGGCACGTCGAAAATGTCGCCCGCAACGAGCACAGCATCGACATCTAACGCTTTTGCTTGCTTCAAAATCTGTTCCAGGGCGATCGCAATTTCAAAAGTGCGATCGATCCCTCGGAAACGCCGCCCTAAATGCCAGTCAGCAGTATGAATTATTCGCATAGTACAAGGATTTTTTTGTTTATTTTAACTGAGATGTTGTACCATTTTCAAGAACGGGCTCTTCGGCCCGTTCCACAAAGAATAAATTTCTTGTGGAACGGGCATCTTGCCCGTTCATAAAAGCCTGATTTAAAATGGTAAAATATTTCAGTTTTAATGCTTTGTGCGATCTCGCTATAAATATCTGCCACTGTTTATGCCTCTTCCTGTTCTCTAATTGCTATTTCAATCTCATCAGGATATGCCTCAGCATAAGCCCAAGCATTCGCCAAATCAGCGGCACGCAGAGTCGGATAGTCTTCTAGGAGTTCAGCTTCAGAAATACCTAAACGGCGAGCATTCACCAGCACCCAAACAGGAATTCGCGTTTGTCTGATGCAAGCATCGCCGCCGCACACGCCGGGAGTCTTTTGAATTCCCGACCAAAATTTTCTTAAACTTTGGGCTAGTAATTCTATAGCTTGAGCCTTCTCTTCGGGAGTTAAAGCTAAGAGTTGCGCTTGCAATTCTTTCAGTGTCGTATTTGCAGTTATTGAGTTCATAAATATTAACTTTTTTTTGCCATACAGGTATTCTAGCACTGGTGGCTAACTCCCAACTTTCATTCAACCGGCTTCACATCGTGAAACCGACTATAATCAACCACCCGCCCTCCCGTCGCCGATTTCAAAAGAATATCTACAAACCGCATATTCCACATAATTTCAGACGCCACAAAAGAATGTCGCGCATGAATAGTTTGCGAAACTGTTTCGTCAATTCCTGTTAACGTAATTACAATTTCCGCTTGCTGTTCCATCAAGTCTTGGGCAGTAAGTTGGTACAAAGGACTGTTCTCATCAATTGCGTGCATAACCGTCCAAGTTAAGGCAAAAACCGGAGAGTGACTTCGCACCAATTGCAAATCGTAAAAACGCCGCATAAATTCTCCTTCCGCTGTTACCTCGTCACGGATCAAAGTAGCTCGCTGCTGCGCTTCTAAAATTTGGTTAAAACGCTGATTTGCAGTGCGGTACATCAGAGTCGGAACACCGTTGAAAGGAGCGATCACAGCTACGCGGCTGAAGATAACTCTAGCTGTTGGTCGAGAAAATCTCGAAAAAGCCAGTCCCGTCACCATCGCTACTCCCCACAAACCAAAAAGTGCTTCGATCGCAACTATAGTATTAGCGTAATCCGTGCGCGGATACATGGCGCCGTAGCCGATCGTCGCCATTGTTTGCACGCTGAAATAAAAAGCATCTTGGAAAGAACCCGGCCGCGCGTTAGCAATGCAATCTCCTCCCGCCAAGTAAGCTAAGGCAAATAAAGAATTCGCGACTGTATAGGAGAGACAAATCAGGATGAAAAATCGAGGCCAAGAAAGAGTTAGCAGCCTGTGGTAGAGGTCTGCAAAATGCAGGCGAGGTACTCCCAACTTGACAATATTTAAGGGGAATTGTCCTTGGCGGCTGACTAAACGAGTCTGTTCCTGGCGGTTGCGGGGAATTTTCATTGCGATTTGTAACTGCGGCTGTTTCAATTTGTAACTATTGCTTTGACCGGGAAAACTTATCCTTTAGACTGATGTCTGATTCCAAAAATTCGGATAAAAGCGGAGTTTAGAAATGGTTGAGCTTAACTGGCATGACTATCTCGTTATGGTTTCTTTTGTGGCATCTATTGCGGGTCTAGTCCTGCTGGGTGATAATCGTGACTCGCAGCCAACGGACGATCGCACTTTGAGCGAAGAAATCTTAATCAAGATGAGCTTTACTTACTGGATAGTGTACTGCATCTCTTTTTTCGGGCTGAAACTTCACCTACCAGAAGATAGCTGGTTATTGCTCAGTTTGAAGCTGACTACGGTTCTTTCTTACTTGTTGACTGCTTCTAGCATACTCAGCCTGCCGCTGCAACGCATGGCTGTCCGACGAGTTGAAGATTAACAAAAGGTGTTTGTAGTGAGGACTTCAGTTCTTTCGATCGCGGTGAAGAAAAATTAAAGTCCTGACTGCAAAGCTATTTGAGTAATATTACCGGGCGATAAGCTCACAGCTAGCTGTGAGCTTGTTTAATGGTTGATTATCCGAGGGATGCAGACTAAGGCGCCCAAAATGGCTAGGGTCGATCGCACTTGTACTTGAAATTGCCCTTCTCTTCCTGCTTTCCCTGGGCTGCGGCCATCTCAACGAGTATCCGTTGGCGAAGCCGGCGCATTAGCGCATAGCAGTATGCCACGAACTTAGCTAGTTAGGATTTAAAGCCTTTAGAGCTTTTCTTTTTCTCCTGTGGCTTGGATTTTGACTTATTAACTTCGCCTAAAGCTTCCTGAAATAAGTTGTGCAGGTGCACGGGAACGCTGGCAATTTCCGGGAGTTCGGGTTCTAAGGGTTTTTTAAACTCTTGCAGCAGGGCATCTAAATCGCGATCGAGCTGAAAGTCTGTACGTTGCAATACAGTTTGCAAAATTTGTTCTAATTTCGCTGGATTAACTTTAGCTAACCGTTGCCAAATCCAGACATTAATTGCAGGATCTTCGAGATAGTTACGCACCAGCTTTTCGTAACCGGGAACGGTTGAAAAGTCTTCGGCTGCTAGCAGTGCAGTAAATTGAGCGTAAGTAGACAAAAAGGTTTGTCCCCAGCGAGGATGAGAAAATGCTGTCACCTGTTCGGCTTTCTTGAAGCGATCGGGCAATTCGACTTTCGGCATTACCATTTTTGCACTAGCATTGCTGTCGAGCATTACCTCAACTGCGTTAGCATCAGCACCTGCTGCGGCGATGGCGGCTGCTTTGACTTCTTCTCGATCGACTCCGGCATCTTCAACGATATCCGCCAGAGATTTACTTCCATCAACGCCCATATCAGCTAGGCGTTTTTTAGTGATAAATTCCTGAAATTCAGCCAACTGTTTATTCAGGTGATATCCCGATAGCGTTACTTCCTCACTTCCAAAAAATTCGGTAAAATCTTCATGGTACTTTTCTACTGACTGCCAAGCTTGCTCTAACAATTCCGGCGCATCGCTGTACAGGTTCTTTTTGTGATTTTGCTTGAAATTACCGATCGCCACCGCCAACTTCGGCTTACCCAATTTCCCCTTCATAATGGGAGAGCTCGAAAGTATCCACCAGTCATCGGTAAGGGGAGAAATCCTAGCCAGCAAGATTTCTCCTAACTTAAAGCGAGACATTTCTGCCAGAAAATTAGGACTGTTAGGCTTGACAACGTAGTGCTTAGCCGTCAGCCAGTTCATCAGTTCAAACCTGTCGGGGGAAAGTTGAGTGATTTCAAATAAGCCAGTGAAGCTTCTGTGCTCCCAACTTTCGAGCAAGCTAAGATCGCTCTCGGTTAAATCCGGCTGACTTTCGACAAATAGGTCGATCGGCGTTTTCTCTCCGACTTTACCTTCGATGGTAAAACTGTCAATCACTTGATTTTGCTGAGCAATATCGTAGCGCTCGCCGGTCGATCGAGCTGCTGCAAAAGCTTCCAAAGCTACCGCCAACTCTCCCTCAGCATCCAGCACAAAGTCAATTAAATTTTGCTTGAGTGTCCAAGCTCTTTCCAACATTTCATCCACAAGTAATACCAATTTTGAATGAGAGGATTTAGGTTAACAATTATCGGAGTTGAAGCCACCGACGCTTTACGATCCGGCTGCGATTGAAGAAAGCGCATCGCGAACAATGACAGAAATATGCAATCGATGCCTCAGTCCTGAATAAGTTTAATTTTAAGGCTAATAGTCAAAAAAAAATGTTAATCTCAAACGGAAGCATCCCGATTTGGTAAAAAGCATTTTTTAGGAGTGCGATCGTCCCGCACAGCAAAGCCTCTACGTCTCTAGCGAGTTCTCACAGCGAACAGTCCTGTGATATCATTTCCGGTCGATTAGCCCTAATATGGTAGGGGCGGGTTCACGAAAAATATCTGCCAATAATTGACAATCTCAAAAACCCGCCCTTTTAGTCGCGGTCACTCGATCGAACATGATATGAAATAAAAATCGTGCTAAAAAATGCGATTTCAAGCGAGCATAAAAATACCCTCTCCGATGTAGAGAGGGGCTGAAAATCCCCAAAAACTTCGCTAAACTCGCGTTAAAAACTGTGTTACCTATCAACAACAGTCTCAGACGCAGCAGCCGGGTTTTTTTGATCAAACACTTCCCTCCATTCCGGTATCCGGCTAAAAATCACCGGAATGCTTGAGTTTGTGTGTCTCCAAGACTGAGAAATATTTGGTGTAAGCCCTTAGCGGCCGTCTTTGTCAATGTCGCCAGGAACAGCCCGTTCCACCCGATCCCAAGCGTCGCGCGTGGCGTGCTTAGCTTTTTCCCAAGTCACATTAGACTTACCGCGATTTGTTTCGTAGTCGCGCTGCAAATCCGGTTCGATCTCGTGGTATTTCTTACCAGTAGCGCCATAGCGACTGTATCCCTCATAACCCGTGCGGTATGCAGGCTGATAGTCTTCGTAAGTCGCGCTCGTGTCCACGTAAGGACGGGAACTGTAGTTGCTTTGCCAGTAAGCCTCTTCTACCGTGGGGTCGATCGCCTCGCCCACACCTTTGCCCGCCAAACCGCCGCCAAAGGCACCCACAACAGCGCCGACAACTGCTCCTACAGGCCCGCCGATGGCACCGCCGATCGCAGCACCCGCAGCACCGGCACTCGCCGCACCAATACCCGTTGCGACTGGATGAGCCCCGGTTTCCCCCGAAAGCGGATCTAGGTTAGCATCAGGTTCATGTACCGTTTTTTTGTCATCGCTCATGATATTTTTTCCTTTTATCTAACTGTAACTATGATTAAATTTACCTTTTAAATTCATATCTATTCATCTGCCTTAAGGATGAAGCTGCTAGCTTCAAAAGGAAGGAAACGATCAAATACTTCTCGACTCAAAAACGAGTTTTACACGCTACTCTCAAGGGATAAGGTGCGCCGAGGCGCACCCTAGATCGTGATGTTCAAGTGAGTTCTAAACTCGGCTCCCTTGTTTATTCACTGAAGCTGTTTATTTACCAGCAACTTGAGTTAGATATAAATCTCTGGATTTATTAGTTGCCAGTTACCTTTTCGATCAACTCTTCAGCTTTTTGAACTATGCCTTCTTGCGGGTGTTCTCCCTTGTACTCCTTTAAGCTTTCGTCGTAAGCTTTCTCGACCGTTGCAGGATTTTGAGAGGTTTTGACTATTTCTTCGTAAGCTGCTTGGGGATTGAGATCCTCGAAACTTTCTGCGGGGTCAGTAATTTTAGCTTCTGGCTGCGCCTGACTCCTGTCTTGACCTGCGTAAGCAGCCTGACTGGGTACTATCGCTAGACTTAGCAGACCAATGAACGCCAGGGTACATACCAGCAAAATGCTTTGGCTCAATGTTTGTCCTAGAGCTTTTAAAACCCGCTTCATATCAACTTCTCCTCGTATTTTTCCGCAAAAATTATGGTGTTTGTCGCCCCTTCACTGCGATCGCACATTGACAACCTTGGTTCAAGCGCATTCTTTGTCGCAGCTACCGCATCTAGAGCGAGCCAAAAGGGATGTTTCCCGTGACATCCCATATCTTAAGCGCCTGCTTGTTATTATTACTTCTACCAAAAGATAGATTAGTTATACAAGCGGAACTCATCTCCTATCAGGGGCGATCGCAATTCCTGCGAGGAACCCTATCTAGGGGTTTTCCCATCAATTAAGAAGCCCCTGACTCTTCTTTTTAGGCGCGTCTTTCGCGTCTTCGCAGTTCTGGCAAAAATCCTATTTTCCAAGATTTTAAATTGCTATAAATAACCTAACTAACTACAAAAGAACCTGCTCTATGTCTAGTTTTCTGTTCTGCATAGCTCGTTCAAATAGCTCAGTAGAAAGAGCTTGTTCGACCGACCAAACGCCCGGTTTTTCCAGTTTTCCTTCTAACATTAATTGAGCTATGCTGCCAGTACCGATGCCCGTAGCGACTGCTGCACTAGGGTGTATCGCTGTCGAGCAAACTTTAGCGGGTTGACCGTTTTTGAGACCGGTCACTTGCGATCGCACTGCCACACCAACCCCACTAAAACTATTACTAACACTGGTCATCCCGTAACTGACGTAGGAGAGAAATTCAATCACGGAGTTATTTTTGAGCCAGCTAGCGGGCCAATACTTGGCAACAAACCAGGTAAGGTGATTGTAAAGGTCGGGAGACGTACCGAATTTAGTCACAACTGATTTGACGGGGAAAGTTTCGGGCAAAGTGATTGCTTCCGGCATATCGAACCAGTAAACGCCTGTGTTGCCGTAGGGTGCTGGAAATTCAATTGTTTCGCGATCGCTGTAGGGTTTTACTTGCTGCCACTTGCGATCGGCCCAAACGTCAAAAGGAGTTTGCAAACCTAAAAAAGTGGTTCTCATAACGGTAACGCCAGCACCGCCAGAACCTCCGACAACATAACTCAAATGGATGTTTTCTGCTTCATCTAATTGTTCCACATCTCGCCGCACCATGCTATTAGACACACCGGGAAAAATGCCAGTGTTAATAATAGCAGTAATCCCAGAATTTTTAGCTGTTTCGCGCAATTCTAAAGCTCTGCGAGTAAAACTGCGGCTGTCGCTGACATCAGTATAATTAACACCTGCTTCTATGCAAGTTTTCAGTACACTAGCGTCTCGGTAGTGAAAAGGCCCCGCACAGTGAACGACGAGATTAGAGGATGAAACCGCTTGGTGCAGGGCTGCACTGTCTGCTAAATCTAAAGTTTGATACTGCACCCTATCCGGCGGCAATCCTGGCCCAATAGAGGCTTCAGAGTTGCGTCCGGTAACAGTAATTTCCGCGTCGGTATGAGTAACAAGGTCTTGGGCAACGCTGCTGCCAATTCGTCCCCGCCCACCGACAATCAAAACTCGGTTTGCCATCGCTAAAAAAAGGGTAACGCCACTTCTCAGTCTCTCAACTTGGGGCCGGCGTTTTCATCCGCATAAAGTATGAATTGAGGAGAATGCGAGATGTTGGGGGATCGGCGGCGCCCTGATTCGGAGATGGGGAGCGACTTCTACCAGGGGCTTGCCTGTTCTGCTAAATTATATATTTGACTGCAATACTAAGTTCAAAAATGCTTTTAGCGTTAACTTGTTATTCTCATATTGAGAATTTTATCGATGGAAGATGCTCTAGGATGACAAAATATTTTAACAGCTTTGATGAAACGCAAACCGTCGCCACCCAGCCCGAAAGATTCACAGGCTTTAGAAAGGGTATTGAGGGCGATCGCAAATCGTTTTCCCTTCACAGGGAATCAACCAGAAAAAATTATCGCACTTGCCAACAGATAAATCAATACAAACAAACAAACAAACGCAGATGTGATTCATCTGCGTCTATCTGCCCTCATCTGCGGTTGCTAAAAACCTTACTTCTCATTACTCCGAAATACCGACTTCCCCTTCGCTTTCAGAGTATTAGCCGCATCTGCTAAAGTCTGCGCGAAAGGCTGCTGCGAGTGCATGAAAACGCGAGCGGTATTGCGTCCCGGCATCCCAGAAATTGAGCCACCCGGATGCGTTCCCGCCCCCGTGAGGAACAAACCATCGATCGGCGTTTTGTAATTCGCCAACTCCGGCAAAGGACGGAAAAATATCATCTGATCTAGCGTCATATCAACGTGATAATAATTCCCTTTCAAAGCCCCCAAACGCTCTCCCAATTCTGCCGGACTTTCCACGTGGCGCCCTATAATTGAATTTTTGATATTTGGCGCGTATTCTGCTAATTTATCAATGCAGCGATCGGCAACTTTGTTTTTCAGCTCATCCGTCCAACCCGTACCGTGCTGGCCGGTTCCTTCAGCATTTTCGATCTGGTAAGGAGCAAAAAATTCAATCCAAGCCGTATGATGTCCGGGGGGAGCCATTGACGGGTCTAGTACCGTCGGAAACACTACATACATCGATGGGTCAGAGTCGGGAATTCTGCCGATTGAAGGCTCGCTGTGAGCAATTTCAACGTGTTTCACCGAGTCTGCAATTAAAACCGAACCAATTAAATATTCGTCCCGATGATTCCAGCGATCAAACTTGGGCATTTCATTGAGAGCTAAGTCTATTTTGAGAATAGTCTCGTTGTTGTTAACAATTTTGCGCTCCAATCTTTCCCGCAAATCCGGGTCGGCACTGTCAACATCGTTGGAGTCCATTAAGTGCAGAAACAAGCGCTTAGCATCAATATTAGAAATGACACCTTTTGTCGCACGGTATTCCGTGCCGTTGGCAACTCGAACTCCCACAGCGCGACCATCATCAACTAATATTTTCTCGACGTGCTGGTCGGTAAGTACCACACCGGAATAGCTTTTCACTAAATTGAGCAGCGCTTGCACTAATGCACCCGTCCCACCGCGCGGTCTTGCCATGCCGGGATTGTGTCTCATTGCCAGCATAATTGCGCCTACAGCAAGGGTTTTTTGCGAAGGAGGCGCGCCTAGTTCTGCGGCGAATCTTGCTAGGGGTGCTTTGATAAATTCCTCGTCAAACCACTCGTTGAGAAGGTCTTCAGCGCTGGTGAGCATCGTGCGAACAAAGTCCAGCGTTTTGTCGGGTGAACCGATGACTGACAATAAATCTTTGATTTTTGAAATATCGTAGTTGCCCAGAATATCTATGATCGATTTTGGTGGCGCATTAAACATCGGAACCATTGCCCCTAAAGCCCGCTGCCAAAAGTCTGTATATTCGGCATATTTTTTAGCGTCGCGCTCGTTGTAGCGGGCAATTTCAGCACAAGTTTTTTCAACGGATTTGTGCGCTAAGAAATATTTACCGTCGGGATGCGGACAAAAGGCCACTGGATCGCAGAAAAGATATTCTAAACCGTATTTTTCCAGTTCTAATTCTTCTACAACTGGCCCTAAATGGATAAACTCGTGGTCGATCGCGCACATATTGAATTTAAAATCCGGTAATTCGGGAATGGCCGCTTCAGTAGTTGCTGCGCCCCCGGGAACCGAACGTTTTTCTAACAACAGGACGGTATATCCAGCTTTCAGCAGATAAGATGCACAGACGAGTCCGTTGTGACCTGCGCCTATGATAATGACATCATACGTTTGCATAGATGAAGTTCTAGGGAGAGGATATTTTGCTTATTTTACAAATGTTAACAAGTTGGCTGTCTCTACCAATAGAAATAGATTCATTGTCAGTAAGCCCTTTTAGCATATTACAAAAGAGGGAGCTTTGACAAAATTCTGTTGTGCGATCGCCCTGATTTCTGCTTAAACTTACCGAGCACTCACCCTTCTCCAATTGCGCCAATATTGTACTATATTTAGGCAAATTTATCTGCGTTCAATTAAACAATTTACGCAAAGGAAGTAAGAAGGAAGAAGGAAGAGGAAAGGGGGCATAGGGAATAGGGAAGAGAAACAGTTTTGAGATTGCTTTTTTCCTTGCAAGACGGGGAGTGGAAGGAGTTAAGCCCTAGGAAAAATACTTACTCCACACTCAAAACTGCTAGCCAATTACCTATTAGTACATTGAGACATATTACTTTAGTTGCTGGAGCGCAGCCTCAGCTTTTTTGGCACCATCATTGTTGCCTTGCTGGCGGTAAGTGTCGAGGGCTTGTTTAAAAGCTTCAATTGCTTCGGATTTGCGATCGCGCGCTTTGAGTGCCGTACCCATATTATAATAAGCTTCTGCCCGGTTTGGATCGAGTCCAATCACTCGCCTAAAAGTGGTAATGGCTCCTAAAAAATCTTGTTTTTTCAGTTGAATTTCGCCGATTCCTGCGTGTGCTTCCACTAAATTCGGTCGCACCGCAATAGCCCGCTGATAAGCTATAAGCGCTCCGTCGAAGTCGTTTTGAGCCTGGAGAAGTTCGCCAATTTCTAGCTGCACTTCTGGATTCCGGGGCTCCAATTTGGCAGCTTCTTCAAAAGCTGCTAGCCCTTCGGAAGTATAGCCGGCACGCAGCAAAGCAGTGCCTAATTTTAACTGGACACCTGCTTGTTTGGGAGCGAGTTGGGCTGCTTCTTGGAGCACGGTGACAGCACTGGCAAAACTTCCCTGCTGGATCAATACTAAACCCATTGAAGAATAAGCTTGCCAACTTTTTGGATCGAGGGCGATCGCCTCTTGGTATGCTTTAAAAGAACCGCTGTAATCTTTTTGCTGAAAGAGTACCACTCCCAGACCGATGCGGGCATTGACATTTTTGCGATCGAGCGCAGCGGCGCGGCGATAAGCTGTGGCTGCTGCGGGGTAGTTTTGTAAATTCGCCATAGCATATCCTAATGCGTATTGGAAGTCCGCATTGTTCGGTTCCAGACCGATCGCTTGTTGGTAAAATTCTACTGAGGCTTCATAGTTGCCTTGACGCGCTTCTAAATAGCCAATACCAGAAAAAATGCGCGGGTTTTCCGTATCTAAACGCGCAGCTTCCTGATAAATGGCGATCGCGCTACTGTAGTCTCCTACATCTACAAACTCGCGCCCTTGTCGCAGCAGAGCATCTAAATTTGAATCATTTTGAGGGTTGACTTGAACGACTGTTTCTGCTGAGAGCGCCCGAAGCGGCGCTGCGACAGCGAATCCTGCTATTAGCAACGTACTGAATACCAAGAGACTTTGTTTGTGCACGGCCATGTGTTTCAAAGAGTATGTGGAATGGAAGAGCGAGTTGCTGTCAGCTTGACAAGCTGACAACTTATGATTTACCAGGAATGTTTGAGTGGCGAGATGTAGTAAATCTACAGAACAAGACCCACTCAAAATTTTCGTGATTGAGGCCAACTGATGATTGTAACAACAACTGATATCATCCAAGGAGCAGAAATTCAATCTTACCTGGGAATTGTAACTGCTGAGGTTGTCTACGGCACCAATGCCCTGCGAGATTTCTTCGCGGGCATTCGCGACATCATCGGCGGCCGCACCGGCAGTTACGAGGAAGTGTTTCTCAAAGGACAGCGAGATGCCCTCGCGGAACTCGAAAAACGGGCCCAGCGCCTCGGCGCCAATGCCGTAATCGGGGTGGAAGTTGACACCGGCACGATTAATGTAGACTCCAGCGGGGCTTTGCTGCTGATTACTGCCGTTGGAACGGCTGTAAGATTGCGTTAAGCAGTTTTTTCTGTATACGTCCGCATTTCCTGTATACATCCGGGAACTTTTCCAACGGGATAAAATAGTTATGAGTCATCAGTCATCAGTCATCAGTCATTAGCTAATAGCGGGTGGCTGGGGGCGGATGACTTTTTCGTTTCTTTCTTCAGACATAGATACTGGTTATTTCCCCAGGCAGATATAGTTTTTATCAATCTCAGCCACAATCAATGCTTAAGTGAAAGATTGTTAAAAATTAAAGCAACTCTAAGAGGAAAGAAAAACCTATGTCATACGTAAATAGACCTGTAGATAACGTTGGTACTGAACCCGTGGTCGTAAATTCAGTGATGGAATACCACGATCGAGTACGTTGGGGCCCGATTTTTTCGGGTTTGGTAATTGCGATCGCCACACAACTGGTGTTAAGTGCATTGGGCGCTGCGATCGGCTTGAGCAGCATTGCTGGTTCAGGAGCTCCGCGCACTATTTCAGGAGACGTGGGTACCGGCGTCGGAATTTGGTCAATTATCAGTTTGTTAATTAGCTTGGCCCTTGGCGGTTGGGTAACTGCTCGCGCTTGCGGCCCGATGAACCGCAACACAGCGCTTTTGAACGGAGCAATTTTGTGGGCAACCACCTTAACAATCGGCTCTTGGCTGTTAGCAAATGGCGTGGCCGGCACTTTTGGCGTCATAGCTGCGAATGCGGGAGAAGCAATTAATCAAGCGCAGCAAAGCGGGGTCGATTTGCCGAACCAAGCGCCTAACGTAACTGCTCAGGATACTCGCAATATCGCTGGTAATGCTGCGAAAGCTGGTTGGTCATTTTTGTTCGGCTCGCTATTGGGTTTAGTTGCTTCGATGGTAGGAGCATCTGCCGGTGCACGCACTCCCCGGAATTACTCATAAAAGTTTCGTCAGACACGGAAAGTTCATATACATAGAAAGCACTTTTGTTAAGGTGCTTTTTTGTTGCTTTAATTCGTGAACTATTTTTTTTCTCGTTCCCAGGTTCTACCTTGGAACGCATTTCTTGAGGCTCTGCCTCCAGGTTTTTAAATGGAGGCAGAGCCTCTGGATCTTTGTTCCCAGGCAGAGCCCATTGGTGACAACTTAAGACTGAAACCATTGATAAATCTCGCCTTTAGCTAAGTCTAGATCCCCCTAAATCCCCCTTAAGAAGGGGGACTTTGAGAAGACTCTTGTCCCCCCCTTCTTAAGGGGAGTAGGGGTTGGCTAGGGGGGATCTGAGCTTAATACTCAAACAGCAGTCTGTGATTGGGTTTGACGTTAAGTTATCACGAATCGGCAGAGCCTGGTAACGAGTATAACGAGTACAAGAACGAGAAAAACGACAGAAAAAAGTGTGAGTCGCACCCTATAAATTAAGCGCTGAAGTATTTAGCGGCTGGGTGATAGGTGATAATTGCGGTTGTTGATTGTTCGGGATAAAGTTGTTCGCTTTCATCCATGTACAGGTTGATACGATCGCACTTTAACAATTCCAGTTGCTTGTACTGATCCGCCATGTTCGGACAAGCGGGATAGCCGAAACTGTACCGCGAACCGCGATATCTTTGTGCCAGCATATCGCGAATGTTGTCCGGTTCCTCGCTACCAAATCCCAATTCCCGCCGAATTCGCGCGTGAGTCCATTCTGCTATTGCTTCCGCTGTCTGTACCGCTAATCCGTGAAAGTAGAGATAGTCGGTATATTGATTGTTAGCAAATAGCTTTTGCGCGTACTCGGTAGCAATTTCTCCCACTGTCGCTACTTGCATCGGAAATACATCGATTTTACCGGATTCTTTGGGCGCAAAGAAGTCGGCAATGCACAGCCGGCGCGCCGATTTTTGCCGGGGAAAGGTGAATGTTGCAGCGGGTGTCGAGACATTTTGCCCGCCATTCATAATTTCCGGGTCGTACAAATGCAAAGAATTGCCTTCAGCTTGACAGGGAAAATACCCGTAAATTGCTTGCGGCTGCAGTAACTTTTCAGTGATAATTTTGTGTTTCCACTCTTCCAATATGGGATAAACTTTCTCAGCTAAGAAAGCATCGTATTCTTCCCGCGATTGGTCTTTTGGCTTGCGGAACTGCCACTGACCCGCAACTAAAGCTTGCAAATCTAAGTGCCAGAAAATCTCCTCAAATGGGATGTCTTCTCCCTGCAACAGTTTCGTTCCCCAGAAAGGAGGATTCGGGCGATCGATATCTGCTGCAACTGCTTCGGATCGCCTGGTATCTATTACCACAGGAGTGTCTGCTTTCTTGGCATCTTCTACAGAAGTTTCTGGCGCCGCTTTAGCTTCTTTAACCGCCCCATTATCATCCTCTATTTCATCTAAAAATCCTTGCAAATCTTCCCATTTTCCAGCAGATTTTGCTGGCATGAGTTTGTCCATAAAGTGCAAGTCAGAAAACGCATCTTTGCCATAAACGACTTTACCTTTGTAGGTATTTTGGCAGTCTTCATGTACAAACTTGGGAGTCAAAGCCGCGCCCCCCAAAATTACCGGAACCGTGATTCCTTTCTGGTTGAATACTTCCAGATTTTCTTTCATGAATGCGGTGGATTTTACCAGCAAGCCACTCATGGCAATACAGTCGGCTTTGTGCTTTTCGTAGGCTTCGATGATATTGTCAACCGACTGTTTAATACCCAAGTTAATCACTCTGTAGCCGTTGTTTGATAGGATAATATCAACCAAGTTTTTGCCGATGTCGTGAACGTCGCCTTTAACAGTAGCGATGATAAATGTTCCTTTGGCGTTGTCCCCGGATTCGGACTTTTCCATGTACGGTTCTAAATAGGCAACTGCCGCTTTCATTGTTTCTGCTGACTGCAATACAAATGGCAGTTGCATTTGTCCCGAACCGAACAATTCTCCGACTACTTTCATGCCGTCTAGCAAGAAGGTATTGATAATTTGCAGGGGCGGATAGGTTTCTAAGGCTTTGGCGAGTTGGATGTCGAGCCCAATGCGTTCGCCGTCGATGATGTGCTGCTTGAGACGTTCTTCTACCGGGAGGCTTGCGTCTTCTGTACGATCGCGCTTGGTAGTTTTGCCCGCAAACACCGTTGTCAGGTCGCCCAAGGGGTCGTAAACGCAAATATCGCCGTCAAACTCCCGTTCGTCGTAAATCAGTTTACGGCAGATTTCTTGGTGTTTGGGGTCGATTTTCGCCAGGGGCAAAATCTTATTGGCGCTGACAATTGCCGAGTCCATCCCGGCTTGCATTGCTTCGTGCAAAAACATGGAATTCAATACTTGCCGCGCCGCCGGATTCAAGCCGAAGGAAATGTTAGAAACTCCTAAAATTACGTGACAGCCTGGTAATTCTTGGCGAATGCGACGGATCGATTCTATGGTAGCTTTGCCGTTTTTTCTGTCTTCTTCAATCCCGGTGGAAATGGGCAATGCTAGGGTGTCAAAAAAGATTTCCTCGGCGGGAATTCCGTAGGCGACGGCGGCGTTATAGGCGCGTTGGGCGATCGCAAATTTTTGGTCAGCAGTTCTGGCCATCCCGTCTTCGTCAATCGTCCCGATAACTATGCCCGCGCCGTATTTTTTCGCCAACTCCAAAACTTGATAAAAACGCGGTTCTCCGTCTTCGTAGTTAGTGGAATTCAGCAAACATTTGCCGCCCGCCACTTTTAAGCCTGCTTCCATCTTTTCCCATTCTGTGGAATCCAGCATTAAAGGGAGAGTTGCATTAGTCACAACGCGGGAAACTAATTCTTTCATGTCTCGCACGCCGTCGCGGCCGACATAATCAACGTTGATATCGAGAATGTGCGCGCCTTCTCGCACTTGTTCCCTCGCCATTGCTACTAAACCGTCCCAGTCTTCGGCGTTTAGCAAATCGCGGCATTTTTTGGAACCGCTGGCGTTGAGTCTTTCGCCGACAATTAAGAAGGAATTCTCTTGTTCGTAGGGTTGGGCGCTATAAATTGAAGCGGCGGAAGGTTCCCAAGTAATTTCGCGGATTTTGGGTTTAAGAGTTTTGCCAATTTCTGATAGTTCGCGGATGTGATCGTAGCGGGTGCCGCAGCAGCCACCGATGACTTGCACGCCTAAGTCTTCGACAAAGCGCATCAAGGCCATTTTTAATTCTATGGGCGTGAGTTTGTAGTGGGCGTGGCCGCCGATGTTTTCGGGTAAACCGGCGTTGGGAACGCAGGAAACGACGAAGGGTGAATGTTCGGAAAGGTATTTGACGTGTTCGGCCATGCGATCGGGCCCGGTGGCGCAGTTGAGGCCTAAAATGTCGATCGGGTACGGCTGCAAAATTGCGAGGGCGGCGCTGATGTCGGAACCGACTAACATTGTGCCGGTGGCTTCCATTGTGACTGATACCATTAACGGAATTCGCGCACCTTTTTTCTTAAATACTTCCTCAATAGCATTTAATGCTGATTTAATTTGCAGCACATCTTGACAAGTTTCGACAATAAATAAGTCAACGCCGCCGTCATAAAGTCCTTCTGCTTGTTCGGCAAAAGCGGTGGTGAGTGTGTCGAAATCGATGTGTCCTAATGTGGGCAATTTGGTGCCTGGCCCGATCGATCCTGCGACAAATCGAGGTTTTTCTGGCGTGGAAAATTCGGCGGCGATACCCTTGGCGAGTTCGGCGGCAGTTTTGTTGAGATAATATGCTTTGTCTGCTAAATCATATTCGGCGAGTACGATGGAAGCAGCGCCGAAGGTGTCTGTTTCGATGACATCGGCCCCTGCTTCGAGGAATCCCCGGTGCACGTTGGCGACGGCTTCCGGTTTGGTGTGGACGAGATATTCGTTGCAGCCTTCGTATTCTTTGCCGCCAAAGTCTTCTGCGGTGAGGTTTTGGACTTGCAGGTTGGTTCCCATCGCGCCGTCGAAGACGATGACGGGGCGTGAGGGGTGGTGGAGGCGATCGAGGAATCTGCTATTCATAAGCGGTCAAAAAAAACGCAGGTGCTATATATTTACAATTTTATCTATTGTGCAATATTGTCAACAATTATGTGACTGTTGGCAAATGGCTAATGACTATGCCGATTTGAGATTTTGGATTTTGGATTTTGAATAAAAAAAAACCAGCCCCCGGATTCATTCCGACGCGCAGGCTGACTGATGGGGACAATCCCCAATCTCAAATCCGATGACAATAGTTCGATCGTACCTGTAAGTGTGCGGGAAATGTCAGATTATTTCGAGGATGCTGTTGTGCGTGGAGATTTGGGGGAGAAGCGGGTGATTATCGGCTGCGAGGGGTTTTTCCGCTTAACTGTTGAGGATTTTTGCGAAAATGCGATCGAAATAATTAAACGAGTGATGTTAAAGGGCGATCGAATTCTCGGCTATCTTGTAATTATGCTGATAAGTGCGATCGCGATCGCTACTCCTGGTACAAGCCATTGTTTGAATGTTTCTTCTAATAATAAACGAAATTGGCTCAGATTCCATTGGCTGTTCATCAAAAGTCTCCTTGATGCAGTGAACCGATAGCTGATTGAATGGTAAGTGACAAAGAAGCGATAGCGAATGGAATTAAGTCAGTACGTGCAAAGCTATCCTTCGGGATAACTCGAAAAATTCACGAATTGGGTTTTGAGATCGTATTAAGGATGTAGAAACAACCAATATTACTACATCAAGAAAATTATGACGTTATACCAAGTGCAAAATCAATGGGGTGGCTCATCTGCTCCTTGGAATGAAGGTGGTACATGGGTAATCGGTAGTCGTCCTAACCAAAACGTTGTCGCTATCAATGTTAAGTCTGTTGATGGCGGACAAACCCTCAACGGCACCATGACCTATGCTGGAGAAGGGCCGATTGGCTTTCGAGCTACCCGCTCTGGCAGTAATACTTACACAGTTGAGAACCAATGGGGAGGGGCTGCTGCACCTTGGAATCCAGGAGGCGATTGGGTGATCGGTTCCCGCACTAACCAGAATGTGGTCGAACTAAACCTAAAATCTGATGACGGTGGTAAAACTCTGACTGGCAGCATGACCTATGCTGGAGAAGGGCCGATTGGCTTTCGAGCTACCTTCTTTAGTAATATTTACACGGTTGAGAACCAATGGGGAGGGACTACCGCGCCTTGGAATCCAGGAGGTGAATGGGCGATCGGTGGTCGCACTAACCAGAACGTTGTCGCTATCAATGTTAAGTCTGTTGATGGCGGACAAACCCTCAACGGCACCATGACCTATGCTGGAGAAGGGCCGATTGGCTTTCGAGCTACCCGCTCTGACAGTAATACTTACACAGTTGAGAACCAATGGGGAGGGGCTACTGCACCTTGGAATCCAGGAGGCAAATGGGTGATCGGTTCCCGCGCTAACCAAAATGTGGTCGAACTAAACCTAAAATCTGATGACGGTGGTAAAACTCTGACTGGCAGCATGACTTATGCTGGAGAAGGGCCGATTGGGTTCAAGGGGCAACGAAAATCCTGAACCCCTTTGAATTTAAGCTTTTGGCTCGGTTTGCCTACAGAGATATTTCAGCTTATTGACACCAAAGCTTGACCTGACGGGACAAGAACAATCGGTCAACCCCACACGCAGTAAAGGGTTGACCGATTGTTTTCAAAAAAAATAGGTTTCCTATTGCAATTGTCAGTTGGGCAAAAACTCTCGAATCGATCGATCCCAATCTAATTGACCGTCATCCACTAGCAAGCCGATAGTCATGGCGGTGAGGGCTTTGGTGCAAGAGGCAATGGGGAAACGGTTTCCGGTGTAACGGGTAAATTCTGCTCTACATTTCTTAATCCGAAGCCTTCACAGAGGATGATTTGGTCATTTTGTACGATCGCGATCGCCACTCCTGACACCTGCCATTGTTTGAGTGTTTCTTCTACGAATGAACGGAATTCGCTCTGATGATTTTTTTGAGTTTTAGGATTTATTGGGTAGATAGATGCACCCACAAACCTATAAAAACAGAAGCCTTTCAAATTAAGAATTTACAAACTTTCCAAACCTTCCTTAACCTCCCCACGAGCAGGGTAAAACAAATACTGACTCAAAGCATTGCGATAACTCTGCACAGCACCCCCCACATCCCCCAACCCCGACAACGCTCTACCACACCAGTAATGTGCAACACCGGGATTAAAACTCATCAATTCCAGAGCGCCAACGCACCCCTTCTCCAACCAACCCCGACACTTCTCCTCCTCACCCAAAACCCGATAACTCTCACCCAACCACACCGCCGCAGGTACAGATTGCAAGCAACCCCCCCCTTCTAATAACAACAGCCAACCTTGCTCCAACACTTCCACTGCCTCCCGGTGTCGCCCCGCCAGCGCCAACACCCGCCCATGTCGGAACCAAGCATCAGCTAACTGCGGCTGTAGCTGCATTCCCCGCGCAGACAACGCACATCCGCGCTCCATCTCTTGAAAATGTTCCACCAGCACCCGTCCCGCCGTCGCCCAGACACTCCAGCGCTCTGGAAACCGCTCCAACATCTCTTCCACCAAAGGTTTGAGCTCATCTCCTCTCCCCGCCACAGGTAAAATCTCGCACAGCGCCCGATAAATTTCCCCATCATTGGGATACAACCGATACGCCTTCAGCATCGCTTCCGCCCCAGTAATAGAATTCCCCGTGCGGAAGAGACATCGCCCATAGAAATACCAGCCACCAAGATTAAGCGGATGCTGTTCAACAAACTCCTGCAAAACAGCTACCCCTTTTTTCCACTCCCCGCGAAACAGGTGGTACTGGGCCAGCGAATCATGAACATAAGCAGCGTTGGGAGCCATTCGCAGCATCGTTTGAATCATTTGCTTTGTCCGCTTACCTTCCTCACCCCCAACTAATCCCGTACCACAGCGACTATCCGCCAGCAGTTTGAGACTCCGCAAATCCTGGGGAAACACCTCCAGCACTCGCTGCAAACGTTGTTCCGCTTCCTGAAAGTTCCCCAACATCATCAACGCATCATAGCTGTGACTATTAGCTACAACGTCATTCGGATTGAGTTGCAAAACCGTATCAAAAGCTTGCAACGCTGCAATGGGAGCCTCTTTTTCCAAATAAATCAATCCCAGAGCCAGCCAGTGAGCCGTATTCTCTGGTTCTAGGAATGTTGCTTGTTCAAAAGACACCGCCGCCTGCTCAATACAACGGCGACACACTGCAATTAATCCATTAATATGATGTCCGACTGCTTCGTTCTCAGAGAAACTTTTAGCCGTTTCATAAACTGCAATTGCTTCTGTCTCTTTCCCCATTAACTGCAATATTTTTCCCAACAGCAATTTCACATCTATTAATTGAGGTTGCCGTTGTAGCACTTGGCGATATTCTTCCGCTGCTTGCTGCCAGTTGCCCATTGCATATAGCAGTTCGGCTAATTCCCTTCGTTTCTTCCATCCCGTGGGATGCTGCTCCACGTATTTACTTAATGTTTTAAGCTTAATATCTTGCCTTGTGAGTTTCTCATCTAAAACTAGATAAGCATTCATTTCCACCCCGGTAGGCTGATTAAGCTGTACCAGGCAAGTAGCAGTGACTCTAGACATATTGGAGTAAACCTATTATAGTTAATGGCTTGTAAATGCACCCCAATATCGGCAACACTTTCCTTTTAAGGTATGTTGTTGCGCTTTAGCGCTCTTATCTGAGTTTTCATAAGAGCGCTAAAGCGCAACAACGTACCAAACTCGCCCCTACAATCAGACTTGAAAAGCTCTGTATTCTGTAAGATTTCGGAATTATCTCCAACTCAAAAGGCTGGATGAGCTATATCTCGTATGTAACAGTGAATCAAGATAAGTAGTTGTTACCCTATAATCAATTGGCTGTTGCACATACTCTTCTACCCTCAACTTTTCGCAGCCAGATGTCGCCGGCTCATCCGACTTCGGTTCCTCGACTTCTGCCGTATCCAAACCTAAACGATAATTGTGCAACTGCTTTTGCAGAATCTCTCGTGCCAGTTGGATGCGTTTCCGCACATTATTTTCAGAAAGAGCCAATTTTTTGGCAATATCTCGGTAAGGCATCTCCTCATACCACCGCAAAATGGAAGGGTCTCGCAGTTTGGCAGGTAGACTATTAATAGCACGGCGTATGTGTTGGCTCGTTTCCTGACGAATAATGGCAGCTTCGGGTGATTCGCTGCTACCACCAATTCCCTCATCTTCGGAAATATTTTCAATGTTCTCGACACCCTTTGCACCTTTCTTGCGTTCTCGATGTATATCCATGCAGATGTTATGGGTTAGTCGAGCCAGCCAAGCTTTAGGATAAGTAATTGTGCCAGCGAAAGAAGGCATTTTTTCCCAGGCTTTTTGCCTTGCTCGACTCAGTGCTTCTTCTGCCTCTACCCGATCGCCTCCCATCCATGTTTGACAGCAACGGTAGAGATAATCTTGATGCCATATCCATAACTGCCAGAATGCTCTTTTGTCGCCTTGAGACAGGCATTTTAATAGGAGTTGCTCGTCTAACTTTGTCTCACTTGTGGCTTTTTGAGCGATCAGGGAACGAAATCGGTGGAGAGTTACATTCGTTGTTACATTCTCTGTCAAGCTTTCTTTATCTAGCATCAAGTTGTTCCTTCACTAGGAGAGCATTGGCTGAACAAGCTTACAGTCCAGTCTGCCTCTTCTCCTCGCTGTAAACAATCGCAGTTTTCGCAGTTAAGATCCGAAGTTAAGGATTTTTCCTCCTCAAATTCCCACCCCATACCACCCGTAGGGGTGTAAAAGTTGGAAAATTTAGTGGCTACCCTTCTATGGCGGGACAATAAACTTCTTTGGAGAAAGGGGTCTATAACCAAAATGTCCCGTTTTAGGTGGGTAGCCAATTTAGCAACCTCATGAGCCAAACTTGCTCAAATTCGGAAAAATTTCTTACAATTAGGGAAAATACTCTATTATTTCTGTGGTTTAGCTTAACTAACGGCTCTTAAGCTATTTATTTACTTAAGTTCCCGGCTAATACCGTAGGATGGCCAACGATTTTGGGTGCAAAGGAGAGGAATGGAAAGCTGTTCCTAGATTTTTTCAATTTAAAAGTTAAATGTACGCTAGCTTAAGTTGAATAACCCCATGTATCAGCCTAAATACAGACGCAGGCGCGGTGTCATCCTTACCCCTCAAGGATCGAGCAAACTTCAGAAAGCGAAATCTGAGGCGGAATTTAAAGAAAACTGTGGCTACCGGTACACTCTTGAAAAGTTGAGCGATCGCACTGGCTTAGCTGTAGATACCTTGCTCCGGGTCAATAATGGCTCTACTACCGTTGATAAGCAAACCCTCAAGCGCTATTTCAGGGCTTTTAATCTAATTCTGGATCCCTCTGATTATTCTTGGCCAGAAACTCAGATTAAAGAAGTTGAACCCGATCGTGTAGATGTAAAGCCTGAATTACCGGGGGGTCAAGTACCTCTCGATTCGGCGTTTTATGTAGAACGCCCTCCCATTGAATCTCGCACCTGCGAAGCGATTTTGCAACCAGGTGCCTTAATTCGCATCAAAGCTCCCCAACTAATGGGTAAAACTTCCTTGATGGCAAGAATCCTGGAACGGGGGAGAAAAGAGGGCTATCAAACAGTGGTGTTGAATCTCAAGCTGGCTGATGAAAAAGTATTCACCAATCTGGATCGATTCTTGCAATGGTTTTGTGCTTGCGTGAGCCGGAGCTTGAAGCTACCGAACAAACTAGCAGACTATTGGGATGAGATGTTTGGTAGCAACTATAACACCACCGATTATTTTGAGAATTATTTATTAGCTCAAATCGATTCACCGCTGGTGCTCGCCTTAGATGATGTCGATCGCCTTTTCACTCACCCCGAAATTGCCTCTGACTTTTTTAGTCTGCTGCGAGCTTGGTACGAAAAAGGCAAGTATGGCGATCGCAATAGTAATATCTGGCAGAAACTTCGGTTAGTAGTAGTACACTCGACAGAAGTTTCTATTCCCCTCAATATCAATCAATCCCCATTAAATCTAGGGCTGTCAGTTGAAATACCTGATTTTACCAGCGCTCAAGTGCAAGATTTAGCACTTCGGCATGGATTGAATTTGCCAATACAGGATGTAGAGAAACTAATAAATTTTGTGGGTGGAAATCCCCATTTAATCCGATTGGCTTTATATCATATTTGGGCGCAGGATATCTCGCAGGAACAAATGTGGCAAATAGCACAAGTGTGGAAAATTGTCACCAAACTTTATATTATTCCCTATATTCCTCCTCTACACCCTAATCTTATCCGGTAAAAATCCGCTTCTAGAAATCGAACCGGATACCTGTTTCTACATCCAGAATTAAGCTTTATTCAGAAGCAAAAATTTTGACTTAGAAACAGACCCGCCGCCGGATTTGGGTGTAGAGTCTGACTACACAAATTATTATCTAAATAAGTTCACAATCTATTCTTCCCTTGGCGTTCCCGAACTTTGGAGATAGCGCGGGCAAACCTTAGAACTATATCAGCTTGTAGAGGGAAAATAAGATCGTGCTGCTCAAAGTTTAGCTTTTCCATTTTTGGCGATCGCAGAAGTACCCGGATTTATTGAACAAAGCAGGGCGATCGGACAAAGAGCAGCCGTCAGTTGATTTCGGACAAGAATTAGAGAAATTTTGCCACATAGCGAGGAATAAAAGATGCACAATAGATACGCATCAACTCTATATTTAGCGTGTATATGGCGCACATTTTCGCTATAAATAGCGCCTCACACTCTAGAAAAGATATATCATCATTATTTCTTTCTCATCCTTCTCTGGGAACCTCTTTTAGGCAGTCGCTTAATTTCTGTTTCGCCTCCTTGAAATTCTACTTCTTCTCTAATTTCTACAGTGACACTTTTAACATCGCTTTCGGTCATTTCTTCCTTTTCATCAATTTCCTCATAATCCGGTAGATTTTCTATTAACTGCACGTCCAACCCAGCAGCTTGAACGGACAATTCTTCGATTTTTTTACTAATTTCAACTTCTCCAATCCCCTGCTCAATTTCCGCCGCCACTAAATCTTCCTCGAAAGCAGGAAAATCATCAAGTTCTTGACTAATTGCAGTTTCTCTGATTTCCTTTTCTACTAGCTGCATGGATAACTGCTGCTTTTCCCTTGACAATTCATCAACCTTAGTTCCAAGCATTCTAATCTGTTCGTTGAGAACGCGAATTTCTCGGTTTTGCTGCTGAATCATTTCTTCGGCATCAGCAAGAGTTCGATTTCTCTCTAATATAACCTCATTTTTAGTTTCTAATTCCAAAGCGCTCATAGCCGCTTTAATTACATTATAAAAATGTGGCTTAGATACATCAACTTGTTTAGCATTATGACGACTTTTTCCCAAAAGTCCAATCTTTTGTCCTTGCTTAACAGCCAAAACAAAACCTTGATGATTTTTTATTTTTAATTCTTTGACAAAATCCACTTGAACTAAACTGCAAATATATTTGTGACAGTCAAAATAAAATTCTGCTTTCATCAAAAAGCACCCCTTTCTGCTACAGTCCCGCAGAATTATAGCATGAACAGAGTTTTTGCGGGAAATAAAAAGAAATAAATAATCGATCGCCCATTTGGGTCAAAACTAAATTTCATCATCAACAACATCTTCCGGCAACTCTACCACACCCGCAATCAACTTCCAACAAGGGTCATCTCCCTCCCAATCATCGGGCCGCCAAGGCATACTCAAACTCACTGTTACCAAACAAGCTTTTTGCGGTTGATACCCCAATTCTAACTTTCTAATAAACACCGGATCTGTAATTGTTGCAGTCAATCTTTGACCATGCTGCGTGACAATAGATCCTTCCCATTTATTACCACCTTCAAATCTTTGACTTAGCTTTTTTACCGTAAATCTTACTGCTTTGACTAATTGCAAAGTTAGGCGATCGCACATTGGCAAAGACTGCATATATGCCACCGTAACATATCGCAAATCGTTGTGCAAAATATATTCTTGACTCTGGCAATATTTCAGCAAATATGCTGACGGAACTTTCCCTACTTGCCGCCATTTTCCCGGTAAAACAGAAAGATTTTCACACTCAAAGCCAAAGTCCGGCCCCGTCTTTGCCAGAGGAATTTCTAGAACATCTAACAACGCGGGTTCAAGTCTATTTATCTGCCGCATTTCTTTAGGAATTTGGCCCTCTGGTAAGTCGGAAACAGGACGCACCCACTTACCTTGAAGTTCATTAATTCCGGCGATGCACCTGTCGCCGCGTTTCCAGGAATTAGCGAGACAAATTATCCGAGTCATTCGATTTTAGATTTTAGATTTTAGATTTTAGATTTTAGATTCATCCCACCATTATCTAATCTTTTCACTAAATCAAAGATGATTAATTGTGACATTTTTCCACTTCTCGCTGAGATATTCAGCAACTAAGCGGCGGTGACAATTATGAGGTTTTGGTTCGCTACAAAGCAGACACCCGCAGTCTAAAATATCCGATGAAACCTTGTGTTCAATTTGTCGATCGCCCATTAAGCCCAAAAACTTCTGTTCATAAACCTCCCAATCTCCCTTTTTCTTTTTATAATCATCCAAAATATCTTGAGTTGGCGCTAAATCCAGAATGTGAAGGTACTCAATATTGCCAATGGTTCGCAAAAAATACTCTAAATCTTTCCGCTTAGCAAAACCCGCCAACTGCGATACATTATTCAGCCGCGTATCTATCACCCTGCGGACTCCCGCTTTCATCAAAGTATCAAAAAACTGCTCGGCGCTTTTTTGAGTAAAACCAATTGTAAATAAATTAATTGCTTTCTTTTGTGACATAAGCGATTTCCAATCCGTGACGATAATAAGCTGTTTCTAAATCTACTATTTCCTGTTTAACTTGAGGCTCTAATTCAAACAAGCTTAGCTGAATTGGCTCATTATTTTTTTTGCCTTTGTTAAACTTGCTCAAAAGTCTTTCTTCTAAATGCTCGTGCGATTCTAATTTTCCATCTGACAGAATGTGATTAATTTGTAAATTAAAGTCTTTGACTTTGTGGCAGACTAAAATAGTCCGGTGACAAGTAATCGGGTCTTTTTCCGCACACATTAAACTGATTTTATAATTGGCTGCGCCTTGGATCAAGCGCTGAATTCCTTCGGAAAATAGAGGAGTTGCTGCTATGCGATCGTATAAAGCTTTGCCGCTAGTATCGTAACAGCTTAAATCCTCTGGTCTCGCGCCCAACTCTTTGCCTAAAAAAACATATTGAATGCCAACACTTGACAGAGAAACTTTAATTTCGGATTTATTAAAATGAGGTAAATAGCGGCTAAAAGGATGCGATCGCACGTCCGCAACCGCCGTAATGCCATGTTTTTGCAGCAGCAAAACAAACGCTTCAATACTTAGATTGGAGTGTCCGATCGTAAATAATTCCATTGCTTCGATCTTACTATGCAGTCTTTGCCTTGCGGATGAAAGTTTGTGTAGCCCAATTTTTGCAATTGGTAGACTTCAAGCTGTAGGTTTCTTTAGCAACTTTTGAATCACAAGTTGCACAGCCAGCAGCATCAAACCCAAAGATGCAAAAGCAAAAACACCCGCACCCAAAGCCACAATCCCCATAACTAAAGTTCGCACAGCCGCGCCAATGTTAATCGCAGTCACATTGTCAGAATGAATGGGGGAATTTGCAAAAGTTTGGACTATAGACAAAGTTAGCGCGTACAAAGCCGCCGCAAACCCGCCCGCAATCAGGGAACCCATCACGCACCGCAAAATCGTCGGCGGCGTGGAAGATGCAGAGGTTGCATCTTCAGCCGAACTCAGAGGTTTAGAAGTAGAATTTGGATTAGTTAAATCAGTCATGGCGATTTTAGATTTTAGATTTTAGATTTTAGATTTCTGGTTAATTCACCAAAACTAAAATCGGTATTGCATGACATATTATCAGTTCTTCGATCTCAATAGACTCTGCGAAAAGTTAGATTAATCTTTACCCTCGCCTGTTAGACAGGTTTAACGGGCGATGGCGATCGCACCCTCTTCGAGTTACACCCTCGAAATCGGCGGTTTCGTCTCGTTTCCCTCCGAAAAAATCTGAATCCCAGTATTGCTAAACTGTGCTACCCAAAAATCCAAATCTGGAGAAGCGATCGCACTTTTAACCCGTTCCAAAACCTGCTGAGCCTGCTCTGAAGACTCTGCCAGCGCAAACACCGTCGGCCCGGAACCCGACATCATCGTTCCCAAAGCCCCCGCCGACTCAAAAGCCTGCCGCAACTGCAACACCTGCGGGTACACAGGTAAAGCAACTTTTTCTAAATCGTTGTGCAGTAATTGACCAATTTTCGATCGATCTTTTTGGGCGATCGCCCCCACCATCGGGCCCGAATGCAGCCGTTGCCGACGGCACACCAAATCTTCCGCTGCACAATAGGAACTACTGAACTGCTGGCGATAAGTTTGATACGACCATGCCGTAGAAATACTGAGGTTGCGGTACTTTGCCAAAACCACAAAAAAGCCACCCAAATCAGGCAGTGGCGACAGTTGATCTCCGCGACCAGTTGCCAAAGCCGTACCTCCCGCAATGCAAAAAGGCACATCCGAACCCAAAGTTCCCCCCAACTCTTGCAACTCCGACTGAGTAAGTCCCAATTGCCACAGCAAATCCATCCCGACTAAAACCGCAGCCGCATTGGCCGAACCGCCTGCAAGCCCCGCCGCCACTGGAATCTGCTTGTGAATGGCAATCTCGACTCCGCCGTATTTCGCCAAAGCATCGGGGAATTGCTTCGCCAACAAATCCGCCGCCCGGTAGGCCAGGTTATTCTTATCAGGAGGGACTTGCGGGTGATCGCAGCGCACGCGAATCGTGTCCGTACCGATCGCGCGCAAGTCAATTCGATCGGCTAAATCTATGCTTTGAAGTACCATCGCCAGTTCGTGGAATCCGTCGGGGCGATCGCCTATGATTTCCAGATACAGATTGATTTTTGCTGAAGCTAGCAGAGAATATGAACGCATAGGTGATTAAGCCGCAGGTGAAAGAAACCCCTGGTTGAAATTAATTGACACCAGTCAGAGTCCATTTTCTCACAACTCAAAGGAAATATTATGCAGGAAATGTGGAAAACTTTTTTTACTTCCGGGCCATTTATTCCTCACGGCCACTGCTATCTCTGGCATACCCCGTTAGTCTGGCTTCACCTAGCCTCAGATTCTATCATTGCACTCGCGTATTTTTCCATCCCGATTACATTGGTTTATTTTATTTCCAAACGCGAAGATTTGCCCTTTAATTGGATCTTTGCCCTATTTGGAGCCTTTATTGTCGCCTGTGGCATCACTCACATATTTGAACTCTGGACACTTTGGCATCCTAACTATTGGCTTTCAGGAACAATGAAAGCAATTACTGCCCTTATTTCATTAGCTACAGCCATACTTTTGGTAGACTTAATGCCTCAAGCCCTAGCACTCCCCAGTCCCGCACAGTTAGAATCCGCCAACCGACTCCTAGAAGCTGAAATTGTCGATCGCCAATTAGCCGAAGCTGCACTAAAAATAGCTAAAGAAGAATTAGAAATTCGAGTTGAGGAACGCACCGCAGAGTTAAAGTCTCAAACTCAACATTTAGAATTGGCAAACCGACTCCTAGCATCGGAAATTATCGATCGCCAATTAGCCGAAGCTGCACTAAAAATAGCTAAAGAAGAATTAGAAATTCGAGTTGAAGAACGCACCGCAGAGTTAAAGACTCAAACTCAACAACTCGAACAAGCCTTGTCTGAATTGAAGCAGGCTCAATCAAAGCTAATTCATAGCGAAAAAATGTCATCTTTGGGGCAATTGGTCGCTGGGGTTGCTCATGAAATCAACAATCCGATTAACTTTATTTACGCGAATGTTACTCACGCTCGCGAGTATGCCGATAGTTTGCTAGAATTGGTGAATATCTATCAAGAACAGTATCCGAATCCCTTACCCACACTTAAAGAAAAACTCCAGTCTGTAGATTTAGATTTTATTATCTATGATCTACCAAAAATATTAATTTCTATGAAAAACGGGGCCGAGCGCATTCTCGGTATTGTCAAGTCGCTGCGAGTTTTTTCGCGCCATGACGAAGCCGATATGAAATTAGCCGATGTTCACGAAGGAATTGACAGCACACTGATGATTTTGCAAAGCAGATTGAATGCTAAGCCCGGTTTGGCGAATATTCAAGTTATCAAACAATATGGCAATTTACCCCGAATCGAGTGCTACCCCGGACAGCTAAATCAAGTGTTTATGAATATCCTGGCTAATGCTATTGATGCTTTAGAAGATGACAGCCACAGCGAGTCGATTGCAGCCAATGAAGCTGATAGCCGCATCATCAAAATTTCTACCCAACTTTCAGACAGTGAAGTGGTAGAAATCCGAATTAGCAACAACGGGCCAGAAATAATCGAATCGGTGAAAAACCAGTTATTCAATCCATTTTTTACCACTAAACCAGTAGGTAAAGGCACGGGATTAGGTTTATCTATTGGCTATCAAATTATCACAGTAAGACATCAAGGCGAATTGCAGTGTATTTCTGCACCTGGGAAAGGTGCAGAATTTATTATTAAAATTCCGATTAGCCTGCAATAAACCTTTCAGAAATCCCAGAAAACCTAAATTCAACTGTTAGTAGTCACAGGTAAAAGTGTTGAAAAAAAAAACACCCATATCTCCGAATTATTTAATAATTCGGGTATCTAACACAATCCTGAACTTCAAACCTCGCACATAAGATTATTGCTCAACTTTACCCATTGCTCCACGCTTAAATCTTCAGCGCGAGATTGAGGATTTATCTGTAACTCTTCTAGCAATTGAACGAGTTTATCTAAGTCCACAGCCCCTTTCAAATTATTTCGCAGCATCTTGCGCTTGCTACCAAATCCCAACTTAACTAAATTCTCCAAATAGCGCGGATTAACCGCCGGAGTTTCTATCTGTCTGGGAAGCAGCCGCACCACGGCAGAATCGACTTTTGGCGGCGGAAAAAAGTCTTTAGACGGCACATCGCAAATTAACTCGCATTCTGCTAAATACTGCACCCGCACCGACAGCGCGCCAAAAGCTGTCGAACCCGGTTTAGCGTAAAGCCTTTGGGCCACTTCTTTCTGCACTAACAGCACGATCGCATCGAAGGGTTTAGCAGCAGGAACAGAGATTGTTCCCAGCAGTTTTTGCAGAATCGGGCCGGTAATATTATAAGGGATATTGGCAACAACTTTATTGGGATTTTGGAATTTGGGAAAGGCTGTTAGTTCAGCCTCTAAGTCCATTTCCAGGATGTCGCCTTGCAGCAATAAAAAATTGTCGGTTTTGCCGAGTTGTTTGGCTAGCTTGAGACACAAATCTCGATCGATCTCCACAGCTACAACAGACTCAGCCGCAGGCAGCAAGCGTCGAGTCAAAATCCCCGTGCCCGGCCCAATTTCCAGGACGCGATCGCCATCCAAAGAAGCCGCTTTCACAATCTTATCTAAGGCTTTCTCGCTTTTGAGCCAATGTTGAGCAAACTGTTTCCGGGGTCTGGTCGATCGCATTTTTTGAATTTTTGGAGAAATCTTAGCCTGTCATTCTATCACAGCTCAATATCTTTTCCCAACCTACGGTGATGTTTATTTTTGTTAACAGGGGTTGAATTAACCACAAAACTTGGGCACTATAATAAGGACAAACGATAAAAAATAAATTTATTTCTTCCCAATTACCAACAGCACAACACGGAAGGCACGGAGACAGGGATAGCTGTTTTTCCAAATAACCAATAACAAATATAGCAATCCTTGCAGGAGTCGTAAATTTTTTACCCCACCCCAACCCTCCCCTTATCAAGGGGAGAGAGTAAGAAATTTACAAATGATTTAGGATTGCTATAACCAATAACAAATAACCAAGAACCAATTACCACTTCCCCAAAAATGAAATTCCAACGAGTATTTGGTACATTACCCAAAACCACAGCCAGCGCCCCCGGCCGAGTAAACCTGCTGGGCGAACACACAGACTACAACGATGGATTTGTACTTCCAACAGCGATTCCCCAGCGCACCACAGTACAAATCGGCTTCAGCAGCGACGATCGCCACCATTTTTATTCAGCAGAATATGACGAACTGATAAATTATTCAGACGACGATACCATACCGCAAAAATTTGTCACTTATATCTGTGGCTGCCTCAGACTTTTAGAAAAAGAAGGATACAAAATACCGCCAATAAATCTCTACATTACCTCGACTGTGCCGATCGGAGCCGGTTTGTCCAGCAGCGCCGCTTTAGAAATAGCAACCCTCAGAGGAGTGCGCGCCCTGCTGAACCTCCCCATAGACGACGTGCGCCTAGCTCAAATCGGACAGCTAGCCGAAATCCGATATGCCGGCTTGAACTGTGGGATCATGGATCAAATGGCGTCGAGTTTAGCAGACACCAACACCATGCTATTAATCGACACCCGCAGCCTCGAATGCCGCCCGATACCTTTTCCCGCAAACACAGAAATTTTAATAATTGACAGTGGCGAAAGCCACCAACTCGCCGCAGGAAGCGGCTACAACCAGCGGCGCGCCGAGTGCGAGGAATCCGCGCGGATATTGGGAGTTAAAGCTCTCAGGGATATCGCCGATCCCCAAGCTGTCGAAGTATTGCCGGAACCCCTCAGAAGACGAGCGCGGCACGTGGTTACTGAAAACAACCGCGTACTCGAAGCGGTAAAATCTTTACCAGCCAAACGTTTTGGCGAGTTAATGAATGCTTCCCATGCCAGTCAGCGCGACGACTACGAAGTTTCGGTGCCGGCAGTAGACACGCTGGCGGCCATCTTGCAGTCAATCCCCGGAGTTTTCGGCGCAAGGCTGACGGGCGGAGGTTTTGGCGGTGCTTGCGTAGCCTTGGTGGAGAGTGGGAAAGCGGGTGTTATTGCATCCGAGGCGATCGATCGCTACCAGCGCGCGGGTTATAGTGGCCGCGTTTTGGTTCCCGAAATTAAAGTTAATTCTTAACTCCAGAACTATCTCCCGGTAGGGAAGGCCACCGCACAGTCACGATTACCGATTCCTCCTCGGCCGACCAATAATGAGGCACTCCCGGCAGCCAGAGAGCATAATCTCCTTCGCGAGAAAGCAAGATTTCTTGCTCTGGAAATTGCAGGCGAAACCGCCCTTTTACCAGGATAGAAAGCGTCGTGGCTTCTGCATTTACCGCCCACTGAGTCCTACAATCTCCGGCGGGGTGAGTGCCCCATTTTACCTCTAATACAGAAGTCGATCGCGGGTCATCTTCCGGCGTCATAAAGTGACCCGCAAACCAACCGCCCCGACTTGCACCTTCAGCGCCCGCATTTCCGAAAACCACTTGAGATGACATCAGCTAATCAGGTAAACAACAAATAGCTTGAGAGCACAAACTCTACGTTTGGTACTCAAGGACATCCCGCTCGATCGCTCGTGTCGTAGGGACACTTTAATAGTCCATAGGTGTCAACTTAACGTACAACCGATAGTCCCACAGTCCGACAGGGGTTGAAACCCCTGCCTCAAAGCTAAAGTCGTCTGAAGACGACTAATGAGTTTTTCAGTCCTCTTTGAGAGGACTTTAGCTATGAGACAGGGAATTCATTCCCTGGCTGCCTCAAAGCTAAAGTCGTCTGAAGACGACTAATGAGTTTTTCAGTCCTCTTTGAGAGGACTTTCGCTATGAGACAGGGAATTCATTCCCTGGCGGACTAACGGGTGGGCGGGAGGACTGGTGGACAAAAAGCTTAAGTTGAACACCTATGGGCTTGGCCTAAGTCCCTACACTCGCTGTGTCCCTACAAGGGCTTACCACCAAAAGTGCGATACTTACTTGCGGCCCGAAGATTGACCTTCCGTAGTCGCTATTTCCCCAGCTTCCATCAACTGCTTAAAGCGACGTAAATCATCTGCAATTTGCTGTTCGGGAGCTTCGCCAAATAGTTTAGCAGCACCAGCACCAATTGCACCGCCCGGAGGGTTGTATTCGATGACAACTTTTACCTCTGTACCCCGTCCCGCTGGTGCCGGTTGAAAGCGCACAAAGCCAGAATTGTCAATATCAGATCCTTCCACAGACGCCCAAGCAATTAAGCGATTTTCTTCTTCGCGGACAATCTCTGCATCCCATTCCACACTATTGCCCATCGGCGCGCTGGCAATCCAGTGAGAACGTGTTTCATCGATGACCGTAACGTGTTTGAGATGCTTCATAAACCGAGGCAAGTTTTCAAAATTGCGCCATAAACGGTACAATTCATCAGCCGGTTTGTCGATCGTCACCGTCTTTTCAACTTTAATGCTTTGATTGGCATCTGCGGCCGACTGCAAACCCTCTACAACCCCCAGCCCGCGAGCCGCTAAACCACCGCCTGCAACCGCCAGCAAAGCACCTCTCAAAGAACGCTGCGACAAACCAAAAAGCACCAGCGCCCCGCCACCAATTAAAGATGCCCAGCGTTCGGTATCGCCGGTGTTAGTTTGGTTTTGTTTGTCGGAATTTGTCATTGAAGTAGATTCCATTGGTTTAAACCTCGTGAATTAATAGCGAAAAATAGCAGCTAAAGGTGCCTCGTCCGGCACTTGTTCCGGCGGCATCGCGTAAACAGTTCCGCCGTTGAGAATAGTTTGAATTGCTGCCGCATTCAACAAATCAGCGTCGCCCAATTCTGCATCGGGGTGGATTTGCACCGCGTTAGTATCGGGATTAAAAGTACCCCACTGCTGAACGCCAAGAGCAACAAATAGTCGATCGACCCGTCCAAAATAAGCAGCCGAAACAGCTTCTTTCAAATCCGCAGAAATTTTATCGCTGCTTCTGCTCGGACTGGCTCTAGCAATCCCACCGCTTCTTTCTTATCAAATCCGTACTCTACTATTTTGTGTTCAGCCTCTCTGATTAAATTTTTGAACCGAATCGGATTTTGTTGAATTTCTGTTGAGCGAGCGACTGGCATATAAATTGATACGCACAATCCCGGAGATTGTTGTACCAGTGCTTTGAGTTCCTCTGCAGATATTAAGTTCACCGCTGAAACTCTTTTTCTAATAAGGGGTTGTGTAATGAAAACAACAGATTCTTTAAAATGTATCTTTCCTGGCGCGGCTCCGGCGTCTGCCTAAAGTAATGATCGCCTGCTGTAGAGCATTTCATCCCCGGACTAAAACGGGGGTTTAAAGCTCTTGTCGCTTTTACTGCCCGCGTCCTGGTTTGCAATCTACGAAACCTAATGCTTCTGTGTCGAGAAAACTGGCGATCGCCATTTCGATCAGCGCTTCGATCGGATATTCAATTTCCGCAGCACGCGCGATTAGAGCTGCTTTAATTCGTTCTGGCAAACGTCCCAAAATAACTTCGGCATCAGCAGGAGAAAGTTGTTCTTGAAGTTTGGCTTGCATGGCATTCACCTTTGGGTTGGAATTTGAACGTTGTACGGAGGTTCAGTGGCTCTTAGAATGATGGCTTCTAGCTCCAATAGTAACGCAGGGTTTTCACAGTGAGAGATTAATTGCATTGCAATCCGCACATCCTCGTCATTGTACTTATCGAGCCACGCCCATAAAAAAGCCTTGTGCCCGCCACTGAAGCGTCCTCGTAGGCTCTTGGTTTTACCGATGTAAAGTAATCCGTCAGTTATGTGCCTGACTGCATAGATGCCAGGGCGAGCAGGAATCTTATCAAACTCACGGGTCAAGGGTTGACATTGCTCGAAAGGAGTGAAGGCGATCGCATCTAGAATTCTCCGCGCTTGGGCTTGCAGTTCAGAATCGTTTGTTGGCATGGAAGCAAGAAGGCTAATTGCACAGAAATCATGTTCCCACAAATTCTGTTATAGCTCCCAAATAAACGGAATTGAACCGTTTTTTTGTCGATCGTACTGAGACAATACTCGCAGCAACCATTGGCGCGTTGTTTAATGAATTGTCGTTGCTGCTGTGTGAGGCGGGATTCAGGCATAATCAACGATATCGGGTTGAGGATTGATGCCGAGGGTTTGCATGAGCTCCGTCAGAGGTTGGTTGCGGAAGGTTGCGAGTTGAATTAAGGCTTGAATGCGGGTAACGTTGAGTTGTTCAAGGCGATCGCTCATTTGGATCAGTTGCTTGTGTTCTTGGGGAGTCAGGGTTTCGGCATGACGCTTGGCGATGAGGGCATGGTATTCTTCCCAGGTTTGTGCACTAAAGCCGATGTTAATTTGTTGCAGCAAGTCGGCTTCAGTAGGTTGGGTGGTTGGAAGTCTAGGCTGGAGGCGTTCTTGCAGGGCGTTGAGGATGTAGCGATCGGGTTCAACGCCCTGTCGAGATGCTTCAGTGCGGATCTGGTGTTCGAGTTCGGGAGAGAGGTTGAGGGTGATGGTGGTCATGGTTATCTTGGCAGCAACATCTATTCATCATTTTAGCGATCGGGTTTTCACATTATCAAAAACTATGGCTGAGATGAAACTCCGATCAAAATATCCAGATTCACTCAGACAAATTATCAAAAATGCTTTGTCAGAAAGACTCCCTAGCATTGAAGCAGGAATTAAACGAATGAAAGAGCGACTTCAAGAAAATGTATATAGCAATCCTAAATCATTTGTGAATTTCTTGCCCCCTCCCCTTAGCAAGGGGAGGGTTGCAAAGTGGGGTAAAAAACTTACGACTCATTTAGGATTGCTATATTGCTAAATCTTCTTTTCACTTAGCACTTTTCGCAAGGCCTTGAGAGCATCATCAAGTCCGGTGTCCAACATAGCTCCACCTGTAAATTTAACCAGATCTGATGAATTAACGACAACCTCAATGCTATCCCCACCTGCTACCGCCAGCTTAAAAAATTGAGCCTGTTTCATGATAAAACCATTTGGCAATGTGTAGTTAGTAGAATCGTCTCTAGTTGAAACTGCAACTACATCTCGATAATAAAATTCATCATCTCTTTCATTAACAGGAACGCCTCTCATGAAGTTATAGTCACATTGATAAGAACTGAGTTTGTGTTCTGTTAAATGTATGATTGTTACGGCATTGAGGCTAAATCGAATATACTTATCCTTACCTTTCTTCCATGTGAGTTCCTTATTTAGGATACCATAAACTGACCAGAGAATTGGACCACGAATTACAACCGAGTCTCTGATTAATTCAGATTCCTCAATATTGAGACGCTGCAATGAGCGTTTTTTGAGATTTTCGATATCGTCAAGTAGCCAAGAATCAATGGTTAGATCCCCAGGAGCATCCATCATACGTTTAATCTCGATAAACAACCATGCTCCTCCTATCATTAGAAAAATTACACCCATGCCTAATGTAGAGGAATGTGGCAGGAAGATGAAGCTGAAAATAATAAGAATGATTTGCCATTTTATCTTAAGTTTCTGAAAATAATTGCGGATTCTCTTACGCTTATCATTCTCCGAAACGGATTGACTTAATGCGATACCTTGGGATGCTTCCATTGAATTTTATCCAATCAGTTAATTTGGTTTACAAGATCCATGTACATTTGATTACCAGTCATCGGTAGTTTTACTAGCAATGCTCGCAATCTATCAATGTTTGTCTCACCAGGACGAATAAATTCCAATATGCTTTCGATGGATGGTGATGGGCAGTTCATTCCGTTGCCAACGTAATAGTCATATCGAACAAGTGCTCGAAACCAATAAACAGTTGCGTCAAAATCACCCATAGCACTAGCCGTAGCCAACAATTGATCGATTTCTTCAATTTCACTACGTTTCAATATTTTGGGTCGTCTGCCTCTGAGCAATGCTAGTGCCAGATAGTAGTAGACATAAGCTATTGATGGATTAGCTTTAATTGCATCATTGAATAAGTTTATTGATTGCGGATAAGACTTTACGTCCAACAATTTAATACCTTCATTCAATAAAACAGCGGGATCTGGTGATGGTTGGGCTTCTACATTGATGTTATTAACTTGTGTGTGGACACGTTGATTACGCTGGTCGTAGGCCATGATTTTCTAACTTCTCACTTCAGTGACTATTCATCTAAAAATCGTAGCTAGCTGTTAAGCTGTCGCGCATTTAAATTGCATATTCGGGACGGGCTAGGAGCAACGTCCCACAAGACTTTGATTATTTCTTGACATACAGTTTAAATGCAAAACAGCTTATCCGCCGTGAACACCTGTCAACGTCACAACTGTTAAAACAGTTGTTGAACCATCTCAATAGATTTTGCGATGCCTGCGATAATACCACCAACCTCAATCGCATTTTTCAGGAAGTCCTTCGCTGTACCAAGATGCTCCAATATGGAATTTTTATTTGGTTCAGGTTTTTTGGCTTGATCGACAGCCTTCTGAATTTGATATTGAACATCTGTGACTATCTCAGCATCGATAACTTGAGCCTCACCAGCTTTTGATATCTCATCCTTAAGTTTTTCCAACTCACTGATGAGATCTGTTGGATTTTGAACATTACCAAAATTGATATTACCAGCAGAATTGTACTGATAATTCACTTTTTGACCACGCATATCGAACGCTGACATATTTTTTTCTCCATCTAAATCAACAATGTATCTAAAAGGTTATACGGGATATATGAACTACTTACAGGTCATTTACCAGATTTCAGTAAATATACGGAGAGCTTGCCTGCACAAAAACACTATTTTTCTGAATACACGGAAAGTTTCCGTGATTCTGTCAAACAGATAAGGAACGGATACTATAGCAACCGCCAAGTGGTTAAGGCATTTACGATCGTTGAGTCCTAAGCAAAGTCGAAAGGCTCAATAACCAAAGCGCCTTGGCGACTGCTGTAACATTGGTTAAACTCGTCTGAAACCTTTGTCTCTCGCTTACTTCATTTATCGCCCCACACTCACACCGCGATATAATTCCTCGATCGCCAGTTCCAACTCAATACTCTGTAAAGTATTATTTGTAGGTTAGGCGCAGGCAGGAAGTGGCTCATAAACGAGTTGCATGAGTTTTTCTGAAGGAACGGTTTCCATTGCATAGGTATTACCTTGAGCATCGGCAAAATCTACTAGATAAGCGCGATCCTCAAAGCTCATGAGAATAGTGCCAACTTGTCCCGGTCTGAGCAAAATTGGCTGAGAGGTTGCTTTATGGATTGCCTGAATTTCTGCGGTCAAGGCAACAACATCATACTCGTGTAACGTCATCACAACCTCCTCAATTATTGACAGGATAGGTATTCGCTCTTTTTTAACCGCTGATTAACGCAGATAGGAGAATGGCGTTCGCTATTTTACCCTAAACAAACAAAACCCGCTAGATGCGGGTTTCATTTTAATAATTGCTATTTAACTAATTACTACATCACAACTGCACTCATCAAAGTTTGCACGTTTTGTACAACAGCAGTAGTAAAATTATGAGTCACAGGCAAACTGTCAACGACTATTCCGGCACACAATAGCATCAGGTACAGAATAGAGTATTTGAAGAGCGATCGCGCAACAATCTTATCCTCTGGAGTCTGCAACAGCAACCAAGCTTTTTGGGCAAAAATAGCACCGAGGAAAATAGCTGTTCCCGCATACACCGCGCCCGCTAAATGCAGGGGATAAACTAGCAGCAAAGTTGCAGGAATCATCAATAGCGTGTAAATCCAAATTTGGCGGGCTGTCTCTTCGTCGCCCTCAATTACGGGTAACATCGGCACGCCTACTTCCTTGTATTCATCGCGAATCATCATTGCTAATGCCCAAAAATGCGGCGGTGTCCACAGGAATATAATTCCAAACAGCAGCCACGCACCCCAACTCAAATCTCCCGTAACCGCAGCCCACCCAACAAGCGGGGGAATCGCCCCTGCTGCACCCCCGATGACGATGTTTTGCACGCTGTGACGCTTCAGCCAGTGGGTGTAAATTAGGACATAGAAAAGGATGCCTGACATTGCTAGTAATGCGGCTAATAAGTTGGCAACAACTGTGAGCAATGTAAAGGATATTGTAGCTAGGGCGATCGCAAATATCAAAGCATCCCGCTTCTTGACACGCCCGGAAGGAATCGGCCGCCACCGGGTGCGCTCCATAATATAATCGATGTCGCTGTCGTAGACACAATTAATGGTATTCGCCGACGCAGAAGCTAAAGCGCCTCCCGTAATAGTTGATACCAGTAATAGCGGATCTACTTCTCCTTTTGCCGCCATCCACATTCCTGCTGATGTGGTGATTAGCAGCAGTAAAATAATTCTGGGTTTTGTTAGTTGATAGTAACTTTTCACGACTTGCGAAAAGTTTTCGTGGAGACGGGGGCTATTGTTTGTAAGAACTTCTTGCATCGGTTATTAGTTGTTAGTTTTCAGTTGTCAGTTAGTTGTCATTGGTTCGTAGGGGCGGGTTTTACGAGAGATATCTGCCGTAGCTAAAAGGATTAATAAACCCGCCCCCACCGACGAGAGATAAATCAGCCCTCTCTTACTCAAGGAATAGATAAATCTGCGTTTTAGAGAGTGTCCGGTTGATTGGTGCTTGTCTGGGCGGGGCGGGTTTAGGAAACTGTTGGCTTTTATCGAGAATGATGGTGAACCCGCCCCTACAAGACCTTGGATTATAATAATAACGATGCTACCGGACATAATATTACTCTCAAGCTGATAAAACTCGATCGCGCCAAGCTAAAACACTAAAAGCTATCAGGGTTCCCAGCAAAGCAGCACCGACTGCTTGGTGGGCGACTGTCAGCGGTTCTACCTGAAGGTGCAGCCGGAAAGTTGCTAATCCCAGAACTAATTGAGCAATTAGGCAAACACTCGCCCAGTTAGCCAGTTTTCGCAATTTTGGGCTCAGTGCAGGCTGCCGCCAAGCCATGACTGCTACGGCTAAAGTCGCTGCTGTAGCTGGTACGATACCGGCGATGTGGCTGTTCATTACCGAGCACAATTCTGAGGAGTCCAAACATTGGTGCAGTGCCCATCTAGAGCCTACTAATGCTCCTAGCAAACTTTGCAGGTAAACTAATAATGCTGCGATCGAACTTACCCAAGCCAATTTGCCTGCATTTCCTGTAGCTTCGTAGGGAGTCAGCATGAAACCGATGACTAGCAGGGCGCCAAAAAATAGTAAAGCTGTTCCCAAGTGAGCGGTAACGATGTCAAATCTCAGCAGTTGTGTTACTGTCAAGCCGCCCAATACGCCTTGAAAAACGATTAAAAATAGTGCTCCGGCGCTCGCCCAAGGCAGCCATTTTGGCAGGCGGCTGCGGTAAAACAAAGATAGTCCTAAAAGTGCGATCGCGCTCAGGCCAATCGCTGCTGCGTCCAACCGGTGAAACCACTCCAGAAATACCTGCAAATTCATTTGCGCTGCAGGTATTAATTGACCGTAGCACAGCGGCCAGTCGGGGCAAGCGAGCCCCGCATTCATGACTCGCGTGGCGCTGCCTACTGCCATTAACAGCCAGGTTGCGATCGCAATTTTCCACACTAAGCCGCGGATAATATCTTTTGGCTGCCACTGCACTCCTGCTGCTTTTGGCTGATTTAAAACTGAGTTTGCCATGAACTTTACCTTAGCCTTTGTTATCGATCGAACTTAATGAAATAGCGAGCTTTTACTTTTGCTGAGCTTAGCTGAGCTTAACACTCTTTTTCGGTGACAAACCGTCATATATACTACCTTAGCGACATCGCAATCCAATTAGTTTGTCTTTAGATATTTTTCAACTTTCCTCTTTACATTACAAAGTATTGCAGCTATTTTTATAAATTTCAACAAACTTTAATTATTTTACCGAACCCTTTGCTGTTACAGCCTCCCTCCCTGTCCCCCTCGCGGAGAAAAATAAAGATATCATTAAGAAAAGCTTTTTTTGAAAGGTTTATGATATATACCCAACTTTAACGTAAAAATTTGTAACTAAATACAGGACTGAAGAGTTACCCCCTAGGTGTTATTCAAGGTAGTTCTCAGGTTTACTCACCTTAGATTGTATAATTCAGTTCCAACACTCAGCGTTTTATCTAATCCACCAGTTATCATTTCTTGCCTGCTTAACTAAATTGGGAATGGAGGAAGTGGCGCTCTTGCAGGGTAGGGTTCACTAATCTTTGAATCGGTAACTTATAAAAATTCCTGCACTTTTCTGGTGGAACCACCTTGAAGGCATTCAGACTAAACAGTGCGATCGCTATTTTTACTAGGCCAATGTTACTGAATTATATCATGTCCGGGCGATCGCATATAATAAGGGAGTAGTGACTACTGGATTTTAGGCTTGCATGGTGCCTCTGCTCCGAGATCATCAATTGATAGATCCAATCCCTCTATCTGACGAACCATACATCAATTCTGGCTCGCCAAGTTAAAATCACTTTTTATCCTTGGTCAATGTTTTTGAATCTAGCCTAATAACTAATGACTAATGACTAATGACTAATAACTAATGACTAATGACTAATGACTAATGACTAATGACTTCGTTATTTCAAAAATCTAAAAATATAAAATTATGTCACAAAAAAATGAAACTGCTGTTCTCATCTTATCCCTCCTAATTACGATCGGACTAGCCGGTGCAGGTATTTGGTGGCTGACAAGCCGAGGCGGCATCAATGTCGGGGGTTTATCACCCCAAAATCCGACATTTCCCAAGCCTCCGACTAATTCGTCGCAGTCAGATCAGGCAATTGAGCAGCGTCTGAGTGCCGGACAAAAAGTGTTAATTCCAGAGCAAGCCACAACAACCAAACAAACAGCAGTACAGGCGATCGCCTCTGGCAACTATAACGCAGCTATTTCCGATTTACAAGCTTCGCTGAAAACCAATCGCAACGATCCAGAAGCCTTAATTTACCTCAACAACGCCCGCATCGGCGATCGGAAATCCTACACAATTGCCGCCGCAGTTCCCATTGGAGGCGATATCAATGCGGCTCTAGAAATTCTGCGGGGCGTAGCTCAAGCTCAAAATGAAATCAACCAAAGAGGCGGCGTTAGCGGGACTCCATTAAAAGTGCTAATTGCTAAGGATGACAACAACCAAGAAATGGCTGCCCAAATTGCTACTGCTTTAGCAAATAATTCGGAGATTATAGGAGTAATTGGGCATTTTGGTTCAGATACAACGCTAGCAGCTAGCAAGATTTACCAGCAAAAACAATTAGTAGCAATTTCTCCCACAAGTACGTCAGTGCAGCTCTCAGGAGTTGCCAACAATATATTTCGGACAGTGCCGAGCGATCGGTTTGCAGCTAATGCTCTTTCCCGTTATATGGTGGAAAAATTGCAAAAGCAAAAAGCTGCTGTATTTTTTAATTCTGCTAGCAGTTACAGCAAATCTTTAAAAGATGAATTCACGACGGCTGTTTACGGAGATGGAGGACAAATAGTATTGGAATTTGACTTTGCTAATGGCAATTTTAATGCCGCCGATAGCGTTAAAAGTGCGATCGCCCAAGGAGCAGAAGTGATTCTGTTAGCATCCGATTCAACCACGATCGACCAAGCTTTGCAAGTAGTGCAAGTAAACGGCAAACGGCTGCCCTTACTAGCAGGAGACGGTGCTTATACTGCTAAAACACTGCAAATCGGTGGCGCAGGAGCAACAGATATGGTGCTAGCTGTTCCTTGGCACATTCTCGCAGATCCGCAGTCCAACTTTCCCCAAACATCCAAACAACTTTGGAATGCTGAAGTAAGTTGGCGCACAGCTTTAGCCTACGATGCGACGATCGCCTTAATTGCCGGTATAGGGCGCAATCCGACTCGTACAGGCATTCAACAAGCTTTATCGGCGTCAGATTTTTCGGCAAATGGAGCATCGGGCCCGATTCGGTTTTTGCCTTCGGGCGATCGTAATCGAGCAGTTCAATTAGTAACTGTTAAACCCGGAAATCGCACCAGTTACGGTTACGAATTTGTGCCGATTAATTAAAAAACAAGTTCTGGTCATTTGTCTATGTATAAGCTGTTCTCCATTTAAATTGTGTGTCAAAAATCACTCAAATTATTGTGGGATGGGCTTCTAGCCCGTCCCGAATATGCAATTTAAACGCGCAACAGCTTAGCAGAAGGAAGAAGGAAGAAGCAATAAAATCAATCGTGTCAGCCATTAAGGATCGCGAATTAAATAATTTACACAAGTTTGTGAGTTGGGCGTCCCGCCCGCCCTTTCTGGACGGGCGGGACGCCCATCCCACAAGAACCATCAAAATTCTAAGTTATTTAATTCTCATTCCTAACAAGTCCTAACCGTCTTGGCGGTTGCTATAAAATCTACCATTGTTCCTTGGCGGGGGCAGCTTGATGGGATTTTTTGTTAGCGCGATAAAGGTTTGGTGCAAGCCGCGCGGGATGGAAACTCGATCTAAAGTTGCGAAACTGCGATCGCCCTAACTGCCCTATTCCTCTCAAAAACAGCCCTCGGTTTCAAAGCAATTCTCAACAACAGCCACAACGATCGCCATTCTCCCGGAGTTTCCTGTCGCTGCCACTGGCCCGGGCGACAATACAGCATTTCGATCAAACAGCGGTGCTGGCTAATGTTCAGGCGATCGAACGCAATTCGCACAGTCGGAAATTCCGCAAAACTGCACTCTTTTTCATCCCGAAAACTCGACTCCAACTGAGATTTATCGCTCACCAACTCAATCTTAGCCACAGGAATAAAACAGTTCTCTTCCATAATTTCCAAAGTCGCCGAATCGCAATCAATCAAACCTTTTGCCAAAGGACGCTCAGTGCCAAACTCAACAACAGACGGCCCTACAGATATCCTTGCTTTGACTGTCGCACTGCGAGGGAGCGCTTTTATTTTACCCTGGGATAAAGTTGTCGGAACGGCATATTTTGGCAAAATCTCTGCTGCTGTAAAACTCTCTTTACTGCCTTTATTTTTCACCGCAAAACTTGGCCACTGTGTCAAAGCAACTTCCGCGCCACTTTCCGAAATTACAGTGGTTACACCCCAAAAACTTTGACCGCCAATATTCAGTTGTACAACCCTGCGTAAATTGAACCATTCGTAAATGTCCGGCTTAGGAATATCCACCAAAATCAGCAAGGCAATCCCCAGCATCAGCAGGTTGTACGCGCTCCAAATCCATCCCCAACCCAGGCTTTTTGACAAATCTGCACTTTCTGATATTGACTGTACGGTGCCAACATTTTTAACTAAATTAATGTTGAAATTGTGCCACAAACTGACTGCTGTAGCTGCGAACAAGACAATCAAAGGCCATCCCAAATTCCAGTTAAAACGAAAGCGATCGCTCGCCATTCCTTTTGGCGTCACCTGAAACCCTTTTCCAAACGGATTCAGCATGGAACTCACCACCGTCACCGCTAAAGGAATACACTGGACGAACGAATAAATATCCGAAAGCAAAGCCGATCCCGATCTGCGGTTCAGCCAAGAAAACACAGTCAGTTGCACCAAATAGTAAGGCAGGAAAAAGTACAGCAATTCCCGCGCACTTGCCCGCAAAGGAATTATGCCAAAAAATGAATAAGCTAAAGGTATCAACAGATATAAAACCTTGGTTAAACTGGTAAACCAGTGCAACAATCCTTCCAAATGAGACAGCCTTTGTACGAATCTGAGACCGCGAATTGTTAAAGGATTGGAATCAATAAAAAATGCCTGAAGCGTGCCTCGCGCCCAGCGTAGCCTTTGATTTAGATGAGCCTCTATACTTTCAGCCGCCAAACCAGCACTCAATTTTTCATCTAAATAAACTAAGCGATATCCGGTTGCTGACAGCCGAATTCCGGTAAAATAATCTTCGCAGATTGAATCTGTGACCAAGCCTCCGGCTGCTTCTAAAGCACTTCGCCTCACTACAAAAGATGTACCGCAACAAACTACGCTGTCGGCGCTGTCTTTGATGATTTCAATTTGCCGATAAAAGATTTCTTCTTCCGGCGCGAGCACATTTTCTAAACCTAAATTCCGGGAGATGGGGTCGTGATTGTAAAAGCTTTGCGGTGTTTGAACGAGGGCGATTTCGGGATTTTGAAAAAATCCAACTGTGCGAGTTAAAAAGTTTTTAGTGGGAATAAAATCTGCATCGAAAACTACAATTAGTTCTCCATTTGTTAGGGCTGTGGCATGATTGATGTTTCCAGCTTTGGCGTGAATATTATCGGGTCTGGTTATATACTCGCATCCCAGTTCTTTTGCTAGCAACTTGATTTCATGCCGCTTGGTATCGTCGAGCAAATATACTTTTTTGTTGGGATAATCTAATGCTTGACAGCCGATTACACTGCGCCGTAAAATAAAAGTCGGTTCGTTGTAAGTTGGGATAAAAATATCTACGGGCGGGGTGAAGTTTCCAGCTTCAACTGCAACTGCCATGCGATCGGCTTCTCGACGCCGGTCTTTCATTCTCAGCATTAAATACAATTGAATACTGCTGTTAAAAACCAGTAACATTTCTAGGAAAAACAGCCCCAAACTAAAGATACCGTTGAGGGGATCGGTTAAATTTAGAGTAGCGAGCGATCGCCATAAAACGTAGCGAATCGTTAAAGCCAGAACTATTGCAACTACCACAGCGCGCGACCATTTCTGCGGTTGAGGCGAAATTTTAATTGCAGCTAAAGCGGTCGAAACCAGCATAAAAGTCGGCAGTAACAAATACATCTTGCTCGTAGCAGGCACTTGCAGCCACACAGGCGGGTTTTGCTGCCAAATGTTAATTGTGGCAAAAATACCGCTGACTGTACCTTCACTGCCAAACCAGGCTGCGGCGATCGCACCTGCGAAAGCAACCACCCCCAACACGACTAGCGTTGCCGTCTGCACCCGCGAAATCCGCCCAAAGCGGCGTTTCAAGTCTTGAAAATCAAATCTTGAAGTTGTCATAAAATAATTTTAAAGTCCCGATCGTGCCTGCAACAGTAAGGGTTTCCTGCTGTCCACTTTTTAATTCAGTTGAAAATTCCGACACACCCCAATTACTCTCTTTACATTTTTTAACATTCTGACCATTGTATGATAATTCATCTTGCTTGCGGTTGCCAAACTGCTTAGCAAGTCCAAACCTGGCAAAATATAGCAGAAGCAAGAAGGAATAAGGCTTTAGTTACCGAGGAGAGAAGTCAATCGATTTTAGATTTTAGATTTTAGATTTTAGATTTTAGATTTTAGCATTGACCCCACGGATCAATTAGGGGGGCAAGTTTCATCGGAGACAGGTTTTTTATTTCTGGACGGATGAATCACGTGGCGGGTATCCTGGAGGCGAGGGGTCAAAAGCAATCTTCGGCAAGGATTTCAGCAATGTCAGCAACAGGCTTTCGGGCCTGTTTCACCATAAAAAATATTTCTTGTGGGCCGTTTCTGCGACGCCGCCCATAAAAAGCTGATTGAAAATGCTGCCACATCCCAGTCCTAAACGTCGGGCCCGCTTGCTATAGTTCAAAAAAAATTATCTTGTCTACAAATCAAATAGGATTGCTATATCAAACTATAGCAATCCCTAGGATTTAACAATTAGACGAATTTGACATCTAACTAAAGGTAGATTAATTTTATATTAATTTAAAAAAATTACCGCGATCGCAGCACAAAAATTTAGCCATCCAAAAACTAATCAGCAATTTCTAATTGCGAGATTGCATAGCGGGCGACAGCCAAACTAACTCTGGCTTGTTCTATTTCCGACAATTGGGCCCAAGGTCTTTTAGTAGCCATCACTAATTCTCCCCCTTCCGAATCCACATCTCGCATGGCATAAGCCAAAGGACGTGCCAACACCTGCAAATCTTCCTCAGCCCACTGAGGCAAAATATCTAAGACGCACTCTACCATTTGGTCAGCTAAAGATTGATACTTAACAGTGGCGTTTTGCACGCTTTGAGCGATGCTGGCCAAAAAATCTTGAGGAACGCGAGCAAATTTCTCGCGCAAAGACTTTTGCAGAGCAGTCGTCAGCCAAACTTGTTCTAATTGCGAAAATAAAACTTGCGACTTCAGGGCAATATCGCTGTCGCTGAATGAATCAGATAGCGCAAATTCCTGCTCTAGGGCAGTTAAATAAGATTCCGATTCAAGCTGTGCAGGATTCCAGGGGTAAGCAACATCAGTCTGAACAATTGTGGCGAGAAGTTCCATCTGGGCCTGAGTTTGAGAATCTCGAAAATATTCAGAATCAGTAGATTGGGTAGCCATGATGTAATACCTAAGTGGGAAAAGGAAAAGACAGAGGGGGGACTGTGCCAAGAGCTAGTGCCGAGCTATCAGTGGTGAGTAACTCTCTTAAATTCAGACTGGAGACTTAACGCCTAGAACTTTGCTGTGCTACTCGCCGCTTGTCTTCATTAGCTACACCCGCACCTTAATTCGTTCCGCAATCAGTCTCACTGTAGCCCGAAGTTTTAGGAACCTCAATAGTGAACTCAAAAATCTGACCTTGAGAACTGCCAAATTTTAGCTGAGTCCCGCTGCGTAGCAGCAATTCTTGGTGGTGAACTCTCTGCCATCCCTCAGATCCCAAAACTAGAGTCCCGTAGCGAGAAAAATCGCGCAGGAAGTAGCTAGGTTCTTCCCGGCTATCTCCGATCGTGTTGCGACAGAAAATCTCGGCGTGTTTTTGAGAAACCCACTGTTCTCGAATCACTACGTCGTTTTCTTCCCAGCGTCCGACTCGAACCATACCCGCGCGAATGGGCCAAACCTGATTGCTCGAGTCGGTGGATTTGCCATTGGGTCGATCGCGCCCCCGCAAATAAGCACAAGACGGCAACCGTCCCAGCCAAGTAGAAGAATTTAAAGGCAACTCAGTTTTGAGGTCATCAACCGGCTCAGTTAGCTGACCGTCAAACTCAGGGTGCATATACAGCACAGGCAGCGTCCAAGCCGGTTGATTGAACTTGTAAAGCGTTAGTAGCTGCTGTCGGGCGACGGCAACTGCCCGATCGATCGACATCCGTCCGGCCAAAGCTTGGGCAAAAGTTTGGATAAAACTCAGGGCCTCACGATCGGCGATCGAGTCCCGCATCCCCAACACCGCAGGCACCCCGTGATGGATCAGTACCTCAGCCAAACTGCTGCGGGCGATCGCCTGTTGCTGGCCGTTAGTTGAGTGCCACCTCTCCACCGCCGGCTGAGCTCCCCAGCAGGCATTAAACACCGCCAGAGTCACGCGGCACCGAACTAATACTTGAGCCAGTTCAGTGCCATTAATCGCCGTTTCCGGCCCCAAAAACAGCAAACCGCCGTCGGGGCCCGGTATCCCGTGGCCGGCGTAAAACAGAATGTTGTAAGCTTGCGTTTCCAGCCGAGAAATGAGTTCCGCCGGAGTAGGTTCGATCAGAGTATCGACGTGAGTCGGAACGCTGATGTCAAAATATTTGCCGCTGTCGTCGGTTTGAAAAGCACTTTCCAGAATGCCAGCTAGGGCGAGTGCTTCTTCTCCCAACTGCAAATGACCGTTATTACTGTTGGAAAATTGAGAATTAGCACCGCCGCCTGGTTCTGCTTGTCCCAAAACTAGCAAAATGTTGAGCGACTCCGCAGGATGCAGGGGTGGCAAAGGTTCAACATTGCTGGTAGTGCGGCTAAAAAGCAATTGCTGCGACAGAGAAATTGCTGGTTGACCAGCTTGAGGCTGCATAATTTCCCAAGGTAAAGCAATTAAATACGGTTCGCGCAAGTCTACGCGCACTCGCAGGGGTAGATTTTGCCCGATCGCGATACCTTTACTTTCCTGCAGACTACCCTGAATCGGCCCTTCAAACAGCCACTGCCAAAGATTAATCCCCAAATGCTGCATCAGGCGACTGCTGTAGCTTGCCGGTGGCCGAGGCGGATGCTGATCCCCCTTGTCGCCCCACCCCCCTTGACCGAGGTGGAGGGGCACAGAGGGCGTCGGTATTCGTTGTTCAGTTTCTGCCAGTATATTCTGGTTGTTTTCCGGCGAGACCAAACTGCCATCAGGATTTAGGGGCAATTCGTGAATTGTCCCGGAGGGCGAAAACATTTCCTGCCAAGCTTTCCATGATTGGGAGAGGGTATCGGGCCACATACAATCGTGGTGAACGTACCCGCTGGGATAGGGAGCTTGTAGAACCCAAGTGGCAAAATGGTTTGCCCCAGAGGTTCTCAGGCGAGCGATCGCTATACTGAGGCAAGGACTTTCAGGGCGCGCCATTCACAAAAAACACTCGGTAAGTGGGAAGCTCAGAGACTTTAGTCCTGAGAGGAAAACGACTCGGCGGTTTCAACCGCCTTGAATCCCCTTTCGGGGTTAGAGGGGTATGGTTGCCCCTCTGTGGAGATATGGTTGTCTCCGAATCCCTTTCGGGTAATGTTCGCCTCGACCTGGTTATAAAGGCTTGTTAGACCTGCAACACTGTTTCAGTGACTTTAAAACTGTTTAATTGCAGATGACAGAGCGGAAAACTGGCGTCGCATTCTCCGGTATCGTGACCTGAATAACGTCTCCTCCTGAGAGGGGTCTGGTCAGAACAACTTGTAATTTCTTACAAGCTCAGTGGCTTTAGCCCTGAGTTACTGACAACTACCGACTCTGGATATAGGGTGGGATTGAGTTTCTCTATTTGTAGTTTATCGGGTTTGGGGTGCGATCGAGTGCGAGAGATTGCTTTGGGAGTTTTTACTTAGTGACCAAAAATTTATCAATACTCGGTAAATCTACCCAAGTCCCCGTAGCATTCGACTCCTGGGTCAAATCCATCAACAACTGCGAGTAAACCCCTTCTCTGAGGGACGGTATCAAGGATTTACCGGCATCTATTGCTTCAACCCACCTATCTACTACTCGAATAAAGGGTGCAATTCTCCCGTCTGGATAAACTTGAGGAAACTCCAATCTTTGAGGAATTTTGATTTCAGCTAAAGGTTCTCCACCTTGGGAACCCCACAAGCGAAATCCGTGGACGTAATCTTGCTGGTTATCGCTTCCCAACACCAACGTACCCTTACTCCCGTATATTTCCACCCAGTGTCCCCGCCCTTGATACGTAACAGAACTCAAACAAACTTGGCAAGGAGTTCCCCCGGCTAATTCCAACATCAACGTGCAAGAATCATCTGCATCAACTAATTTTAATTTTCCCGAATCATTCGGATCTGGCCGCCGCGAAATTCCTGTAATCAATTGCCCAGAAAGCCTCTGGGGCGCGCCGAACAGCCAGCTAATATAATCAAAAACGTGAGAACCTGTCGCGCCCAAAACTCCGCCGCCTCGCTCTTTCTGCGCGTACCAATTCCAAGGGCGACTCGCATCAGCGCGGCTCGAAACCAGCCAATCAATCTTAATTAAACGCTTTTCTCCCACATATTCTGCTGCCAATAATTCTGCTAGCATTTGCCATGCGGGGATGAATCGAAACTCAAAGTCCATTGTGGCAATTGCTCTCGAACCACCATTTCTAAAATCGGTTTGAGATTCGTTGTTTGCCACTCGGTAAAGTTCCCTGGCTTCATTTGCTGTCAGGGCTGTGGGTTTTTCTAATAATAAATGCTTGCCTGCTTCCAAGACGGTTTTTGCCATTTCAAAATGCAAAAAGGGCGGTGTGGAAATGCTGACTCCCGCTACTTCTGGGATGGCTACTATATCGGCGATCGAGTCGCAAGCGTAGGGGATATTGTGGGTAGAGGCGAGATCCTTTGCTTTGTCTAAATTCCGGTGATAAACAGCCACAACCTCTGTCCGGTGATGGGCCTGGAATCCGGGAATGTGTACTTTTTGACCAAAACCGGTACCGACTACTGCAACGCCAATTTTTGACATAATTTAATAATTGGGAATTGGGAATTGGGAACTTGTGCTGCCCTGCGACTTCGTTCATGAACCGCGTAACCGAAGTATTAGGTATTGGTAGCAACTAACTAATAACTAATAACTTCAAAATCAGAAGGAACGCTCGATAATTAATCCGTGTATCCGTGTCCTAATCCGTGTCGTGCTTTCCTTCTTCCTTCTCCACCCATTCAATTACTTGTTTCCCCAAATTAACGCCCTCAAACAAGTCAATTTCTCTGATCCCTGTAGGGCTGGTGACATTAACTTCTGTGAGATAACCGCCAATGATATCAATGCCGACAAAGTACAGTCCGTCCCGTTGCAGCACTGGTTCTAACTGAGTGCAAATTTCCAGTTCGCGATCGGTAATTTCGGTTTTTGCGACTCGGCCGCCGACGGCCATGTTGCCGCGAAATTCATTTCCGGTGGGAATGCGGTTGATAGCACCGATCGGCTTGCCGTTTAACAATATAATCCGCTTGTCTCCCTCTTTGGCTTCCGGCAGATAAGTCTGAACCATCACTGGAATTTGCCCTTGTTGAGTGCTAATTTCGACCAGGGAGTTAAGATTGCGATCGTCAGCTTCCAAAAACAAAATCCCCTCGCCAGCTTTGCCGCCCAAGGGTTTAAGAACTGCTGCTCCTTTTTTCTCGACAAAGTGCCGAATTACCTGCTTGTTTTGAGAAACAATTGTCTCAGGAATCGCTCCCTCAAATTGCAAAGCATACATCTTTTCATTCGCCGCCCGCAATCCTTTGGGACTGTTAACTACCAAAGTTTTAGCCGGATCGATGCCATCTAGAAGGTAAGTAGCGTAAAGGTAAGGAATGTTGACTGGGGGATCTGTCCGCATAAATACAGCGTCCATTGCTTCCAGAGGCTGCAAAGTAGGCTGTTCTACCTGGTACCAAGCCTCAGCCGCCTCCCAGCGTCCCTCTACCACTTTTACTGGGGTGAGGGCTACCCGACTGAGCATTGCCCAGGTTTTGCCGCCGATGACGCTTAATTCGTTGGCTTGAGTCGCCCAGACTTCGTGACCCAACTCTTGAGCTGCCTCCATCAGCGCTACGCTGGTATCGTGTCCTGGAATTAGTCGCGCGAGGGGATCGATGATGAATGCAAATTTCATTGTCAGTTAAAATTAAGAATTGGTCGCCTAAAAATTTGGGCTAATTGAAAATTCCACAGGGAATGCCTCATTTTGCTGCTAGCAGCGGATCTAGCAGGCCTTGAGTATCGAGTTGGTGGATGTCGTCGCAGCCGCCTATGTGTTGGTCGTTAATAAATATCTGGGGCAGGGTGCGACCTCCGTGGGATCGATCGCTCATTTGATCCCGTGCCGCTTCATCTCCGTCGATCGCGTACTCTGTGAAATCAACCCCTTTTCGTTTCAGCAGTGCTTTGGCACGAATGCAAAACGGGCAGGTTCTCCAAGTGTAAATTTCTACTTTAGGGGTCATGGGACGCTCAAACAATAACAATATTTTTTAATTTTAATCTTAACCCTAGTGCGGACTTTTTTTACTTCCTAGGCTGAAACCCTCGATTTTTCGTTGGTAGCAAACTTGCCTAGGAGCCTTGAAACCCTTATTATACGGTGGGTTCTCAAAAACTGTGCGAAGCATTGATCTTAACCAATCTTATTTTAATTTTTATATTTTAATTTTTATTATATATAGCAACATATAGCAACCTTATCTGTTGCACCGGAGGTTATTCATTGCTAAAACCCTTGCCAGGAAGTGCATTTGCCTTCTTCCTTGTTTTTACCCTGACCAGGAATTTCAAAGGTGGTACCCGCCACGTGATTTATCCGTGGAATCAATCCCAAATCGAAAATCGAAAATCCTCAAGAAAGAGCATTTATCCGTGGGGTCGCCTCTAAAATCTCAAATCTAAAATCTAAAATCGATTGACTGAAGTCGCTATCGCTTTCTTCATTCCCAATCTGGCTCTATTTGCAGCGCACAAGCTAGGTGTCAAGTTATTTTTTATACAACTTTTTATTTTTTATATAAATTTAAGTAAACAAATATCCTCGCTTAAAAAAAACGGAGACATTTTAAAGGCAAACAGGTTGGTCATCAGCCTGCCTAGCGCTGCGGACCAACCTGATTGTTTCGCTTTCTGCAGGAACATATCATACCTGCACCTGTCAGTAGGACTGCGATCGCAGTACCCGGTTCCGGAATAGAAGTTGCATTTCTCGAAGGTGTAGTTCTGTATATTTGGGACAAACGGGGCTGGGTCGCCAATGGGCTCTCCGATGCCGTTGGGGTGGGTGCCGGCGGGGGGGCACAGGCAGTAGAATAATTTCCCGGACCGCAGACATCTACTGCAGCTGCCGGAGGGGCGGCAGCTAGATAGTAAAACGCTGTTGCCATTGTGGCAGAGAGTCCAATTGCTAGTTTTGCCAGTGGCGTACACATAACTATTTAGTTAAACAGTGGTAAAATCGAAAAATAGAAATAGTCCTAGAGATTAGCGCTGTACGACGGGCAAGGATTTTAGAGTTCTTACAATCAATCTTACAATCAATTTACAATCAATAAGATGTATTCTCTCGCGGACGTCTGTAAAAGATAGTATAGCGCTTGAGGTAAGTGCCCAAACACTTTAATAAAATTATTCTCTTTTACCTTGACATCCCGTACCGTGGTTTGCACAGAGGTTTGCACAGACAGGTAGTTTGCACAGAGTTAACCAACAGTTAAGCAACAGTTAAGCAACAGTTAAGCAACATCTTTTTGCTACCTCTGAACCAACAGCCCTTACAGCCATTAACAAAGAGTCTTTTTACCTTGACCGCGGCCTCCGGGAATTAATTATTTAACCGCTCGCCAAATAGAGCTGCTGTATTGTACTTTGCCATGCACAATCTGACTACTCTTTTATCATCTCATATTTCGACTAAATCTGTCCTCAGTATATGTACGTATATTCCCCCATGTCAACTATTCAAAAGGAATATTTAAGTATTTACCGAGGGTAGAGGGCGTATTGAATGAGCTGAGCTAGTCTGTCGCGGAGAGTTTCCATCCCCAAACCTTTGGCGGCCGAAATAAATACTGCTTGAGGAAATTCTTCTCGGGCGAGGGCGAGAGTCTCTCCATCTACGGCATCTATTTTGTTAAAGACTACAAGGGCTGGGCCGGGAGTTACGGGCATATCGGTCAAAATATTCATGACCGATCGAATTTGGCTCTGCCACGCGGGATGGGAGAGATCGACGAGGTGCAGCAAAGCATCGGCGTCAGTGACTTCTTCGAGGGTAGCCCGGAAAGCGTCGATCAAGGCAGGAGGCAGTTCGCGAATAAAGCCCACTGTATCTGTGAGGACGATCGATAGCGGTTCCCTAGTGACAGTGCCAGGAATGGTCAACCGTCGAGTTGTGGGGTCGAGGGTGGCAAATAACTGGTCGGCGGCATAGACTTCGGAATTTGTGAGCAGGTTGAGCAGAGTAGATTTACCGGCGTTAGTGTAGCCAACGATCGCCACTGAGGGTACATCGTGATGATGGCGGTTCTGCCGCAGCCGGAAGCGGTGCGCCAGCAGTTGATTTACTTCTTGCTGCAATCGAGAAATGCGTTTGGCGATCGTCCGCCGTTCGGTTTCTAGCTTGGTTTCCCCTGGGCCTCTGGTACCGATGCCACCACCCTGTCTCGACATTGCCTGACCGCGACCTCTGAGCCGGGGCAGGGCATACTCTAGCTGAGCGAGTTCGACTTGTAGTTTACCCTCGCTCGATCGAGCTCTTTGGGCAAAGATGTCGAGAATTACCTCTGTTCGATCGACAACGCGAAGACCTATCTGAGTTTCCAAGTTACGTATTTGTGCGGGTGCCAGGTCGCGATCGAATACCACGAGGTTAGCGCTAATCGTCTGAGCGGTGAGGGAAATTTCCTGAACTTTGCCTTCGCCGACCACTGTCTGCGGATGGGGGCGCGATCGTTTTTGGCGCACTGTTTGCAGAACCTGACCGCCGGCGCTTTCAACCAGCCGCGTGATTTCTGCGAGCCCGTCCTCAAACTCCAACTGAGTCATGTGCTGAGTCATTACACCTACCAGCAGCACTTTGTCTTGGTCTGCATCGACCTGCTTAGCGACAAACTCTGCTTGAAACTCTGCTTCGAGCCCTTCCACCAAATCCAGAAAATCTTGGTCGGCGAGTTCTTCCAAATTCAGCGGTTCTGATATTTTCCAGGGAAAGTGTGGAGTTTGAATTAGTGACTTTGGAATTGAAGGCTCTTCTATTTCATCAGTTGAATCTGGTTCTAACTGAGCGCTCAAAACAGAGAACTCAAAATTGGGCTGATCTCCCTGGGGTATCAGGTGAGCGAGATAAGTTTCTTGGATGTAACCAGTCGCACCGCCCCCCCGACGCTGAAATCCTCCCCCCGTCAGTGTCAGCCAAACCAGGGCATCCAGGCGCTGAATTGCCATTGCTGTGAGGGCTGCTTCGCTTGGGGTTTCTGGCTTTAGGTGGGTAGCGATGCAGCGAATGCCGCTGAGGCGACCTCCCCCATACCGGGGTAATTCTAAGGGTGCAATCTGGGTTTGCCGCGGTGAACCCACGCCGACGCGAATTACTTGTCCACGGCGGTTGATGTAGGTGCAGATTGGTTTGTCTATTTCCGTGCTGATGGCGGCGACGCGCTGGGCGAATTCTGCAGTGGTGATGCGATCGCCCGGTAGTCGCTGGTGGTACAGCTTTTCGAGTTGCTTGAGCTGGCTGGACTTTAAACCTTGAAGATGGCCGTAGATGGTTTCGATAACTGTTTCTCCCGATCGATCTGTTTATCTCCTATTTTAATTAACTCCCGCGCTATGTGTTCGGCTTTTGAGTTTAAATTTACTAAATTTTCTTGCTTCTAGGATTTCGCGGATTCAGTCTGAGCGAGCTCAAAAACGGATACTTGCTTTCCGACAACAGTCGTGAGTCTGCCAAAATTTTAGAGCTTCCAGATTCATCTGTAGAGTAAATCTCAAATCTCAAATCTACTGACGAGTCAAAAGCGCCGTTTTTTGTCGCGGCAGCGCGATCGGGCTTGTCACAGCAGCAATCTCAACTTGCACTTGTATTTAGTATCTACAGATACAGGCGATCGCTGAAAAATCTCGCGAAACAAAACTTAACATTTTTTTTTCCGTTTCCAAATCCTCCTTTAGACTTGTGTGTATCTTGGGCCTAGAGACAGATAGCAAAGCAGAAATTAGGCCGCTACCATGAGAAGCGAAACATTGTTAAGGAATGTAAAAACATGGAAACTCGTCCTACTAACCTGCCTCCTACAGCTAATGCTTACAACGGCAAAGATCGGAATGCCTTCTTGTTTGGCTTCAACCCACAAGCAGAACTTTGGAACGGTCGCTTAGCGATGATCGGTTTCTTAGCTTATTTGCTCTGGGATGCTGCTGGATTTAGCGTTCTGCGCGACATTCTCCACTTTCTGCCTACCTACATTGCTCAGTAATGAGTAGGTGTGTTTCCTGTCTGGCAGCGTGAGTAAATGCCGCCACTGCCAGACAGGCTAAAAGTTACAAATGGCAGCGAGTATGGTTTTGTCCCTTTGTATCTTTCGTTACTTTTGAATGGCATTAAAAGACTTCTTGCTGTGATTCGACGATTACGGGTGGGGGCGCTGTAGCTGGCGCGGTGAATATTAATAGCAACAGATATTTATTGCGTAAGGGCGATCGCCCCTGCTGTATTTTTGGCAAGAAATCTCATCAAGCATTTCTGATAATTTATGAAAAATAGGAGCATCAACGATGATTAACTCAAATTTACTGGCAGTAGTAGAATCGACCCTGGCTGACACAGCATCAGGAAATTGGCAAAAACCAATAGTGATGTTTGTTTGCAATATCTTAGCATTGCTAGTTCTCAGTCGCCGAATTTGGTATCCCCACGTCGGGCCAAAAATGCCTTTGCCCTTCCCGTCTTTGTTCAACAATGTTAGCGTACCGGCATTTCTGGCTTGCATGAGCGCAGGTCATTTGCTCGGAGCATTTATGATTTTGACCCTCAACATCGACAAATATTTCTAGCATAAATGGCGTCGCTTTTGTGGTGATTTATTGCTAGATTTTTTAGTAAGTTAAAAAGCGCCAAAAAAATGGTAGGGGTAAGTGAAAAGCACTTACCCCTAATTTTAATTTTATATATGGAGTGGCGCAGAAATCGTTTTTTTACCATCCACATTATTAGATCAGCTTACTATGCTTAAAGCCTTCAAATTCGACTGCAAAGCCTTCACCTTGGGGAGCCGCACACATTAACCCAACTTGAACGATTGGTGACTCAGTTAGATATGCCAGTCGCATCATTGAATAGTCTGACCCATTCAACGAGTATTGCACTTCCACCGTTTCAGCTCGGCGCTTTACCCGCAGCCACAGGGAAACAGGCGGCACTTCCAGCGGCATAACAGACCAATCGGAATAGTCTCGTGTCACAACCGCACTCACGTTTTGCACTCCCTCAACAAACTCAATGCCGCACTTTAGCCAGATATTTTCGCTCTCTCGAATCATCAATCCTGCTTGATCGTAGAGCGATCGATAGCAACCAGTAATTTTGACTTCGGCTGTAAAGTCGCCTGAGACTTGACGGTAGTAAAAGTTGCCGTTATCGCGAATGAATCCGTAATGAGTGTGCCGCCAAAAGTCAGTCTTTGCGTCGGCGGTAATGTGGATAACATCGTTATCCTCATGCCATTGTAAAGGTTCATTGTACCATTGCATTGTTTGCATCTCCTGCTAACTTCCTCCAATTCCGTGCAGTACCAAGTCGGCAAAAAAATGAGATAACATAGCGTATTCTAATCCCCAACGCCAGTAAAGAAAACCAAAGGGAATCCCTAAGAGGGCATTGAGCACAATCGTTCGGAAAATGACGATTGGGGTTAGCCCCCAGAGATTGGCAGCGGCAGGCAAATGACCCACACCAAACAATATTGCCGCCGCCACAATTGCCAGCCAAAAAATCCATGTAGAGGGTTGCAGTTTGTCTCGCTCAAAAATCTTCCAAAGTAGCCACGCCATCAATGTCATACCGAACAGTCGCAGCAAGAGTTCTTCGGTGATGCCTCCGTAGAAGGAAGCTAATATGCGTTTCCAGAGGTCAATTTTTAACGCAGTTGTTGAAGCCATTGGAGGCATCCAAGGTTCAAACCCTAAACTCAATCCAATTAAGACGATGCCACCAACGCCACCGACTATCAGTGCCGTTTTGATAGCAGATTTAGAAAGAGTGGGAACAGGCTGTCGATACACCAGCGCACGAATGAGGGGGGTATCGAGTCCCATTGAGTTGCCTAGGCGTAGTCCAATCCAATTCAGGAGAATCAAAAGAAGTCCAGTTTGAAGGGCGGACGCAATAGCTATAACAGGTAACGGTGTAGGCACTTGCCTAACTGCTGGATTCAGAGACAGCGCATAAGGAAATAATGCCAACGCTGCCAGACTCCCCAGTAATGCCCAAAATAACGCCAATCGAAGGTGATGTTTGTTTGAAGTATCTGTAGTCATAATTTTTGATTGCAGATAGAAACACCCAATTAATAAGTCAGGAATTACGCACTTCCACCAAAGAAACCGGGTTTTTTATCGAATCTGGGGGTGGCCACGAAATATCTTCCTCAAAAACCCGGTTTCTGAACCCCCCAGTTAATTCGACTGAATTTGCGAATTCAAAACCTTAGAAATTCGATCGCGCGTTTCCTCCAAATGAGCCCGCGTATAAGCATCCGCATTCCGATCCAAATTCCGAATACTCTTGCTCAAACCCTCCCGCAACTGCCGCAACTCGTACCAAGCCAAACTCCGCGCATCCTCTGGAACATTCGTTTTTCGCAGCACCATTCCGATCAAAATTGCTAAATGTTCCCGCTGCAAAGAACGCCGAAAAGTTGGAATTTGCATCTTCTTTTCCGGCTGCAAAACCTCTTGCCAGATATCCTTTTGCACAGTGTTCAACACTTCCGGCAACCTCAAAGCAGTTTCCGGCGCCGATTTTAACTCGGCATCCCGCAGCCTCGCCAAGCGCATCGGAGATAGCAAAACTCGCAACACAAACCGCTGCAAAAAAGTAATTCGATCCCCGATCGGGTAATCTAGAGGAAACACCAAAGCCGGACTTCCCCAGTGTTCCCAGCGCGAAGGCGCCAATTTATTCAGCAATTCCGGCGCAAAACTAAACGCATCCGGCGCAAAAACGTACTTTTCAAGGGTTGCTAATGCTTCTCGCTGCACAGAAAGTTCGATCGGCACAAACGGCAACTTCGCATTAGTATCTCCAGGGCGAATCCGACTAAACGACTGTCCCCCCACATACAAAGTAGCATTCATCACCTGCTGAACATAATACCCGAACACCGAATCAAACATCACCCGCAGTTCGTTATAACCGTTTTCCCCAACCGGAATTCGCTTTTCCAAACGCTTCCACATCGCCCTAGCATTATCCAATTGCCATTGCGAATACCTCAGCATATTGGCGCTGAGATCAAAGGTATTTGCAGCCGGATCGAGAATATCAAAAGAATCCTCATCCGGCGCGTAAGATAATTGGGGTTCCGCAGCGCGGCTGGCAATTTGTTGCAGCGTGGGTAAGTCGCTGTTCGGGTCCCGGCCGCCAATCACCTTGTAACCATACTCGATCGCCCAATCGTCATAAGGCCCTACAATCGTTGGATAATAGTCGCCCTGCACAGTTCCGGCAGGGGCCAAATTAATTGGCACATAATCCATCACCGACGCTACCAAACCTTGCGTGCGAGTTACCTGAGTATTGTTCAATTCCTCCGGTTGCAGCATCGTACTCCCGTGAAAATTGTGCCTCAAACCGAGAGTGTGACCGACTTCGTGGGCAGTCAAAAATCGGATATATTCATTCACATAATTGTCAATTGTCGGACTGCTAGGCGCTGCATTTTGCAACAAATCGATCGACATTGCCCCCATCGCAAACTGCCGGCTCGATTCCAACCCAAAACACATATCCGAACTCGACATCAACCGCGATAAAGGAGCTCGCTTTTGCTCTTGATATTGTTCTACCAAAGTCGGCAAATCCTCAGCAATTCCCCCTCGATCATTTTCCCCGCTGCTTTTTCCTAAATCCCCATTTTCGAGCACATTCAAATAGCGAGAATACATCCCAAACTGACAGGGACTGGTATTAGAACCGTTTCGCCCTTGAAAACTCTTAGATAGCGATCTATTTTGTTCCACCAAAGACCGATAACCCTGTTTGATTTCCCGGACAACATTAGCATCCAACAGAATGTCAGCATCCAAAATTTCCCCCGTCAGCGGGTTAGTGCGAGACGGCCCGATGCCGGCAAACTGAGGCTCAAAAGAACTCGACCAGCGGATAGTATTGTAGCGAACATCAGCCGGGTCCCATTTAGCATTGTCCGGCATTTGTTTGACCTGAATTGCCTCAGTAAAACCTGCCTTTTCAAAAGCTTTGTTCCACACCAAAACGCCCTCGCGGATTGCGTTTCGGTATTCGGTAGGCACATTATTTTCAATCCAAAAGACGATCGGCTGAACCGGAGGCGACATCGGCGCCGTCGGGATTTGCTTTTGCAAATGCCAGCGATTGATATAGCGCACAAAAGGCTCCCGGCTATTCTTGTCAGAAAAGTCCTTATATGCTGTGAGGAAATAGCCCACTCGCTCGTCCGCAAGTCGGGGCCGATAGCCGTTATTTAGCGGCACTTCCGAGAAACTGTAGTGAATGCGGAGGTTAAAAGCCCGACTGTCAGGAATCGAAGGTAAATAGTTAACTTCACTGTCATTATCGCTAGAAAAACCATAGACAGAAGCAATCTCCACATTCAGCGGAAACGCTTTAACATCTTTAAAAGAAGACTTGTCTGCATCGATCGAGTAAGAAGCGCCCAAAAGCATCGGCAAAATCGCTTTTACCCCTGGTAAATCGCGTTTGTCGCTCATCAGCAAATCGCCTAAATCGATTAGCAGAGTTTGTCTTTGCGGATGAATGCTTTTGAGAGGCAAAGAATAGAGAATCGACTCGCTAAATCCCCGTGCTACCGAACCTGCTTGCGGGTCGCCCGGACTGGTGCGAAAATTGATATTTGGTATCACAAACTGCACGTTATTTTGGACGCGCCGCAGTTGAAACAAGAAATCGCCGATCGGCATTCCGCTCAAAATGCCCGCTTCCCCCAAACCCGATGCCAATGTCACAAAGCATAGGAACTTTTTGTTGAATTGTTCCGGTTTAATTTCCAGATATACTTTATCAGTTGCTTGATTGCGGTAAAGGGTAAATAATCCCTCTAACTTTTTCGCGTCTTTGACAACCTCTTCAAAGGGTGCCAGAGTTTGCTGTTCGCTACTTGGTTCGTTGCTGGGCGGCCCAGATGATAAAGCTACAGGTAAAAAGAAACCTTTATACAAACTGAAACAGAAAAATGCTAAAGATAATATAAAAAATATCAAAGGCAGATTTTTTCTAGGATTTTTTATCTGTGTATTTTTGCTATTTTCAGGAAATATCAATCTTTTCATTTTCAGTATTTAGCCGCAGGAAAGAATAGTTTTGAGATAGTCGAGCCGCACTCGCAATGTTGGGAGCATCTCACATCTTGCACCATTCTCAATTATATCAAGTTCGGTTAATTGCTTATAAGAACCGACCGGGCGGGTTTATGAGATTGTCAATTTTAGGGAATTATTATTGGTGAACCCGCCCCTACAGGAATTATATCTATTTAACCGAACCTGATATTACTTGTTTAGGAACAGGCTTTCCGGCCTGTTCCACAAGAAGAAAACTCACTCTTTGTGGAACGGGCCGAAGAGCCGGTTCTTGACAATGGTGCAACATCTGAGGAGCATTTAACATCTAAAATAACTCAAAGCTCAAAAATTAGAACTATTGTTGCGCTGGCCAGGGAATCATGGGATCTTGAGCCAACCGCTTAGAAACTGCAACAGCACCGTAACGGTTGAGGTGGCTGGGGTCGGAAAAAGATTCCCGCGCCTGGGGCCACAATAAACTCTTATCTAGGAAAATTAGTCCGCTTTGAGCTGATAATTCTTGCATATATTGCCGGAATTCTTGTTCGTAACCTGTCCGCACCGGGTCTAAATAATCTTCAGTCAGAGGCATATTTACAAACACGAGATTGATGTTGCGAACCTTGGTAAATTCGATCAGATTTTTGAGTGCTAGAGCTTGTTCGCCTACCAATTTAAAATTTTGATAGTCGGAGTCGTAATAACCAGATACTTTCGGGTGCTTCTGAAAGTAAGTTTCGGGATTGAAGCGTATATCGATCGGCAAAAAGCCATTTGGTTGATACTCGCTGACTGGTTTACTCACAGCAGTTGGCTGGGCATTATTTTCCCTTGTTTGTTCACCCAGGGCTGCGGTTTGGGGGCTGTCGGTTGCCACAGGGGCTGAGGGATTAACGATCGATCGCAAAAACCCTTTGAGTCGATCGCGCTTTTTGTAAGTTGCAGAACCCTCCACCAACTTTTGACTCACCACTTGCTGAACATTAGCTTGAGCTTGTCCCAAATTGTTCACCAATTCAGTCGCAGTCGCCACCGGATTGTTAGCGCTTTCTTTCGATGTTTCGGATTCTAATTGATTGGTGGGGATCAGAAAACTACCCCGGCTCAATTGCCTGTAACCTTCCGAAGAAGCGATCGCACTAAAAGTCAAATCCGGCCGCCCGCTGTTGAGAGCCCTCGCCCCGTCAGCCAACACCAACAATTTCGGCAGTTGTTGCGGCGGCAAAATCCGGCGGACGATCGAATCTACAACTTGGAGAGTAGCTCCATTAACTCCAAAATTGTAAGCCCTCAGCCCCGGATAGCCCGAAGCTGCCAAAGCTGTTTCCAAAACCGCCGGATCGATGCCCCGCAGCGCCCTCGAACTACCGACAATTAAAATATCCGGCGGTTTTTTGTGCAGGTGGATGTACTCTTGATAGCGCGCTATCTGATCGTCAAGCTGCTCGCTCCTCAAAGTTGGGAACACCGGAGGAGCAGAAACATCAGCTACAGGAACGCTAGTATTTCCCGGTTTCGTAAACCCAGAGCCATTGAAAGCCTCTTGCTGGTTCGCTTCCGGCGACGGTTGCAACGGAATTCGAGGCAAATTCACCTCCCCAGAAGGGGGAACGGGGTTCGCGGTTTCGTTCGGAAGTCTGGCTGTAACGTCGCCTAAAGCCTTGGGAGCTGAATGTTGACAATTTGGGCCGCTGCAAACTTCGGAGGCACTAGGAGCTTGACTGACCGTCGCAGATTGCAGAAATTGACCGAGGATCCAATCGGTATTGAAAGTCAGCAGACAGCCGGCGATCGCCCAAATCAAAGCCATTCCCGCCGCGCGATCGGCTCTCACGCCACCCGGCGCAGCAGCATTCGTGGATAAACCATCGTTGGGAACAAACAAACCCGAAGCGACAAGCGGTTGCACCGCAGCTTGAACTAACTGCTCGCCCAGATTGTATCCGGGGAGTCTGATTTTGAAGCGGGGCCGCCAGGAGTTGGGCGTCGGAGCATCGAACACCAAATTGTCGCCCAAACCCGAAAAACTCCCATCCTCCGCCGGCGCAAACTCCGGCACCGGTTCCTTTTCCAACACAGCCACTTGGGAGGGAGCCTGTGCGGGTGCCGTCGCTGATTCTTCGTCAACAGCGGTTCTGAGGTCGATTGCGTAGCGCCACAGGGGCAGCTTCTGGCCCGCGCGCCGTCCGTAGACTCGCACCCCTGCCACTCCCGGAATTTGTAACTGTCGCAAAAATTTCGCCACCGGCGGGCCTATCTTCGACTGAGAAGGGCAAGTCAGAGCTTCTGTCATGACGTGCAGCACGTTGGCTTTTTGCAGCACGACAGCCCGAATCCCTCCTGTTTCCAGCTTGCGTCTGAGATTGGGGTTGAGCAACCTGTTCAATAAAAAAGTCAGAGCCAATTGGTCGCCCTCGACCGCCAGCGTTCTAGCGTTCGCAGCCAAGTCGGGGTGGTGGGCGGCAGGCAAGTCCACCCAGTCTATCCACACGGGGGACTCCGGCGCCGCCTGAGAGTCCTTGGCTGGTTCTACGCCGTAGATAGTAGCTGCGCGGATGCCTTGGGGTGCAAAGGAGGCTAACAAAGGGGCGATCGTGTCGGTGGTTTGCTGCTTGTCGGGGTATTCTTGCCGTTTAGGCTTTTGTCCTTTTTTGGCAGTTTTGCTGCAAAACAGGTGGAGGGTTGCTTCTTTGAGGGTAGCCCGCACTTCGACTCTCGATGCAGCCAAGTGTTGGTTTAGCAGTTTGGCGATCGACTGTACGTCTCCCCACCTAGCCCATTCCTTAAGAATTTTGTCGGGCGAAGTCAAATCCACCCGCAGCAGCCAGTCCGGTTTCGCTTCGCCGCTGACTTGGCTGGCGATCACGGCTTCGCGGAAATCCTCTAGTTGCAGTTTCCGTAGCCTGCCGGCGATGGGTTCGGCCAGCAATGAGGGGTCGGGGCTGTAAGCTGACTCGCACAGCACCAGCAGCCGGCGTTCTTTGGGCTTGATATTTTCCGGCCCATTCACCGGCTGGGTTTCTAGGCTGCTTTTGAGTTCTTTTTCGCGAATGCTTACTTTCACCGAAACTCCCATCGGGCCGAGGATTTCGCTGAGATAGCTGGCGATCGCATCTGGATAGCCCCGGCGCGCCAACGTTTCCGGCGAAACCGTTAATGTTCCATCGCGATCGCCCTCGCCTGAGTCAGCTTGGGGGGATTGAATCAAAGCCACTGCGCCACGGTTGGCTTTCTGCTGCGGGGGAACGGCGGAACCGACGGCTTCCCGCGTCGCAGCAGCCGAAGTGTCGATCGTCACGGGGGAAGTTTCAAAAGCTTCTGGGTATTCAATGCGGGAGGCGACGGGCAGACTGTCGGCGTCAAAATCCAGTTCTTCCCGTACTTGCGGCGGTTGCGCGACTGTTTCTATCGGTTTTGGTGTCTGTTTGACTTTGCGGTTGTCATTCTTAAATCTGCCGAAAAATCCGCCTCTTTTAGGGCTTGCTGGCGGTTCGTCGGGGGAAGTCGCTGGCGGCGGCACTTCGGCAACTTTTGGTTCCGGTTGCTGTGGCTGTTGCTGTTGCTTGGGACTGCTGCAATCGAGCCGGACTGTCCAGTCATTTTGTCGGGAACCGATTTTGCGGCCGCACAGAAACAACTGGTAAATTTTAGGTCGATCGGGCAGCAGTTGCGTTAAATCAGTGTGTTCGAGGGCGTTGGTAAATCTCGCCGTCACCAATTCTTGAGACGGACACTGCGCTGCTTCGCACAAAATGTGCAGGTGATTTCCCCGCAAACGCGCTTGTACTTGAACTTCGGGAAGCCCTAAAGCTTCTTGCGCCCACTGCGACGCGGCCGATCGATTGTCTGCCAATATGCTCCCGTTCGCATTCAACATGGGACTTTAAATTTCGTCAAGGCTGCTTTCGTCTTCTACAGATAGCACATTTCGTCCGTATTTTGGCATATATTAGGCTTCACTTAGGCGAAGTCATCAGTCATTGGTCGTTAGTAATTATTACCAATCGCACCACACTACATAAAATAGTGTGTCTGCGTCCAGGACTGTACAACCTAGTTTCCAAAGCCTTTATAGTTTGGCGATCGGTTTTTTCTTATTTTTGCAAAAAAATAAGTTACTTATTATACAACAAACAGAAAAATTAGTTGGGCGATCGCCAATCCAAAGTTGTCACTCATCCCACAATTCGTAGCGTGACACTTCAGTACACGGAAGTGGATTAAAGCTTTCATAAAGTTTACTTCCTGATGGCGAACACCGCTTGCGATCGATAAAAGTTACTGATATTCTCAAATGTATTCGTAGCAATAAAACAACCCAATTATTCCATCACATCATTTTTTTTCAGCCGCATCGGCAAGTTTTCACCTGTCGATATCGCAGCTTCCGTCCTCAATAAAAAAACAAAATTTCAGCATCGTCTGGAATCGCTTTGCTTGCGAAATTTTCAAGATTAACATCCTCAACTTCTGCATAATTTTAGTCACTTTCATCATCAAAAAGCCGAAGTTTAAATCATGTCACTAATCGAAGCATCTACCCCAAAAATAACTGCCAATATTTCTGTCATCCCCGACATTGCAGAAGACTTGCAACTAGCAAATTCTACCAATAATTACTCTTCTGCCCCGAAAACTCTCCTAACAGTTAACGAAACATCCTCCACAAACCCCAGCGTTGAACTATTACAATCAAACAACCAAATCCTCGATAAAAGCCCAGAAATATCTCCCCAACAAGCAGAGATAAACGCCTTCATCCTCAACAAAGATTCAACACCAACAACCAACAGCATCGCCGAAGAACCGCAAACATCCACCACTCAAACCGACGCAATCACAGGCGATACAACCAAGCCAGCAACTCGCAATAACATCTCTTTCGACTCCGGCATTTTCCAAGCAGACGAAACAGGTAAAATTGTGTTCGATTACCTATCAGACGGAGGCTCGTATCAAGGAGAACTAGCAATTATCAGCCTCACAGGAATGCAAGAATTTGTTCCCGATTCCGAAGCATTTATCCAAGAAGCAGCCAGACGCGCTTTAAGCAACTCCTCACTCGGTTATATCGCCATTTCTGACAGTACAGAAGCAGCGAAATTCTCTATTTTCGAGGGAGAAAACAACTTCAATATCGGGGAATACCGAGGAATTAAAACCTTTGCAATGACACCAGGAGATGAAATTGGTATCATCGTAGTTCCCAACGGCACAATACAAGAAGCATACAATAATCCAGCGATTGGCGGCGACAAAAAGCCCTTATTCTCAATGGCTACAGCTAATTCCAGCGATGCTTTTCAACGTGGACAAATAGCCAGTGTTGCGAATGGCGGCAGTATATTTGTCATGGAAGATATGGGGATAGGAGAAGGGAGCGATGCTGATTACAATGATATCATATTTTCGCTCAAAGGTGCAACCCCTAAAGTCATTTCAATGGATGATGTAATTGCCAAAAACTCCGATTGGCGTACATCAGAGAAAGCTAAAGAATTGATAGCTTATGCTGCGCCAAAAACTGAGACTAAGTTAGAAGACAAAAAACCCGATACTACTTCTACAACCAATTCGGCTGAGACAGAAATCGAAAATTCCCCCGCAGTTGAAGACAAAAATCCGACTGTTTCGGAAATTCCCAATTCCGAGACGACTTCGGCTGAGACAGAAATCGAAAATTCCCCCGCATTTGAAGACAAAAATCCGACTGTTTCGGAAATTCCTAATTCCGAGATGAATTCGGCTGAAACAGAAACCGAAAATTCCCCCGCAGTTGAAGAGAAAAATCCGACTGTTTCGGAAATTCCCAATT
>NZ_JAUBPB010000023.1:0-1626 GCF_036700545.1 Microcoleus sp. SVA1B4 | reverse complement strand
TGAAACAGAAACCGAAAATTCCCCCGCAGTTGAAGAGAAAAATCCGACTGTTTCGGAAATTCCCAATTCCGAGACGACTTCGGCTGAGACAGAAACCGAAAATTCCGCAGCGACAGAAACTCAAAACCCGACTGTTTCCGAAATTCCCAACTCGGAGACGAATTCGGCTGAGACAAAAACCGAAAAATCTCCCGCCGTTGAAACTCAAAATTCGACTGTTTCCGAAATCCCCAATTCCCACACTAATTCGACTGAAACAACAACCGAAAATTCCCCTGTAATTGAAGACAAACAGCCGACTGTTTCGGAAACTCCCAACTCTGCGACAAATTCGACTGAGACAAAAACGGAAAATTCTCCCGCAGTTGAAGACAAAAATCCGACTGTTTCCGAAATCCCCAATTCCCAGACTAATTCGACTGAAACAACAACCGAAAAATCTCCAGCGACAGAAACTCAAAACCCGACTGTTTCCGAAATTCCCAATTTCCCAACAAATCCTGTTGAGACAGAAATCGACGAAATCACAGGTGACACAATTGAAAAACCCGTCTTTTTCCAACCAGAAAAACCAGAAATACCAGCAATACCCGCAGAATCCACAGACATTCTCACCGGGGAAATTGAAAACATCTCCCCAACTCTTATCGACACCCCCGAAACTGCAGACAATTTACCGCTAATTTCTCCAGATGAAATTTCCCTACTGTGGGAAACTCTCAACAGCATACTCGCCCAACAACCTCCTCACATTCTCGAAACAGAATCAAGCCAAAATCATCAACCATCCGAATCAGAATACATAGTTACCGACAGCCAAACTATTATTCCCGAAATCGCCGTCACCCAAAACCATCACTCGCAACAATCAGAAAATATCATCGCCGACAGCGACAATCAGCCACCCACAACCATCGACGAATATGTAAACCCCGACTTCGACTCCGAAAAAATCGCAATTACTCCCCCAATACCATCCGACGAAAACAATCAGCCAGACAATTCACAAAATATCATCGCCGCCTCCGAAATCGCCACGGAAACTGACAGCGACTCCCAAACAAATATCAACGAATACACTGTCACCCACACAGAAACCCAACGAGAAACAACCCCCAACCTCCCCCAACAAAACCAACCATTAATCGGAATCATCGACACCGGCTTTGTAGCCAACAATCCCAACATCGACTACAGCCAAATTATCCTCGGCAAAGACTTAATCGAGGGCGACAACAATCCCCTACTCCAACCAAATCAAGAAAACCAACATGGCGACACAATATTAGAAATTATCAGCGCCTCCAACAATCAAAGCGACACCAAAAAATCAGCTCCGATTTGGTTGGGAAGAGCGATCGGCAGCGGCAACTGGCATCAATCCCTGATAGAATTTGTAGACGCAGCCATTGCCTCAAAACAAGCCAACGCCGTCGTCAACCTCAGCTTCGACTTAACCCAAATCAATCCCGACGGCACACAAACCACACGGCACAAACTGACAGCAGAAGAAAAATCAGCACTTAAATACGCCCAGGACAACAACATCCTGATTGTAGCAGCAGCCGGTAACGAAGGGGATCTCGCATCCGCACTCGGACAAGCCTCCACAGAATTCGACAACAT
>NZ_JAUBPB010000149.1:0-2283 GCF_036700545.1 Microcoleus sp. SVA1B4 | reverse complement strand
CGCATTCATGAGGGTGCATTGTTTTTGTTTCTGCGCGTAAAAGTCAGGTTTGTGATCGCAAAACCATTGCTTGCTACACCTTACTTCTGGTTTCGAGGTGAGGTGGATATCGGTTCTTAGTTTGAGATTTGAGGAAAATTTCTGCTGTTGAAGAAAATCAGCCTCTACAATATAGAGGTGTTTCTATTGGTAGGGCGATCGCTGCACGTTGCAGATTTTTCTGGAAAGTGGCAGGGGAAACACGGGTTAGCGCGATCGAGTGCAAGTTTAGTATCAAAACAGCAAGCTCATAAATAAGAGAGCCGCTGCTTGGACAAACCTGTAGCGATTGGCGATCGCTTCAGTTGGTGCGATCGCAAGAGTTGGAATTAAAGCTTATCCGATAGTAGTTCTGGCAGCAACTATAGCTGAACTTGCATGAACAAAAGGCTTAATACAACCACTAAGAGTCAATATTCAGGTTATCCGTTGGAATACTGCATCGAAAAGTATTTTTTGAGTTTGCTAAGTCTGTTAAAACTGCGAGGGCGATCGTTCGCCTAATTGAATTTTTGTTCAATACCGATCGTGTTGTGGCTCTACAATAGAAACGCTCCTCTTTATTTGAGAAGTTTTTTATATTTTGGTATAAATATATATCTGAACATTGCTTGCTATCGCTCATCTCTGCTTTTTCCTTAGTTTCCCAGCTTGCATAAATTTGCATAAATTTGCATTATTTTGCATTATTTTGAGTTTTTAGTTGAAAATACTGCTTCGACTTCAGGTAATAATTCAAGCTGAGTTTGCATAGTTTTACTCAAAAAAACTCACAAGAACTCAAATTTATGCAAATTTATGCAAAAAAAATCATGGAAACTCAGTCTCAAAAAGTTAATTTTGAGGTTTTTTCGTGTCCCGGTACACTTAAGACTTATTTAACAATTTAACAGCAAACTCTGCACTTCCAATTCAAATAATTACAGTTTCTTTTGAATGTTGACAGTTGCGAGAGCAGTTGTCCAGTTGTACTCGAATAAGTAATGAGGCCCAGCTTCAGACGACGCGCGATTCTGTTCTGTAATGAGATTGCGTGAGCGCTCCGGCTGAGTTCAAAGCAATGGAGTCGGATGGGTTTATTTCGTCTATGCGCCTGTAGAAGCGATCGCTCCTCCGCTTACTGTCCAAGTGCGATCGTATTGAATGGGAATCGGTACCGAATATCACATCAATATCTGCGGGTTCATAGAGTAACGAGCCTGTTTTCAAGTTCGCTAACGGCCAAACGCTGTTCCCGCACTCGACCTACTCTCAGCGCATCAATCAGGCTAAGCAAGGTGTAAAGTTCTGGATCGTTTTTAGCAGCTTGGGGGACTGAACGGTACAGAGGCGCGAGCGCCTGCCCTCTGACGACACCTTGAGGGTCAGGCCAGACATAAACCTCAGACGGTGAGGCAATTAGCTTGCTTTTCAACGGTTCAGCAGAATGCGCCGTTGGCAGTCCTCGACTTAAATTTAATGTTCGGCGCTCGTTGAAGGGCGTGAGCTATTTCGGGAGTACAGCGATCGCTTGTGCTGAATTGCGGTTGTAGGAGCGAGCGATTTGCGATCGCACCATCCATTTCATTCACTCGGCTGCAACTTTTCTCGCATCTGTATAAATATATCGTTCAACATTGCTATTGCTACCACCCAATCCTGCTTTTTGTGCAAGCTTCCTATAGCGGGGATTGCCCACGACAGCAGTCAAGGGGAGAATCGTTTTTGGGTGTAATGGCGGTAGCCTCGACTTCAGCAAGCAAAAGGTATTTTCTTATAGCTGTATAATATTCAGCTTGAATCGTAGTACAAATAGCTACAATTGTCATTAAAGCTTAAAAAAGTATTAAACCCGACCTTGCGGTTAGGCTTCCGTAAAAGGAGGGGACATTATTTCTCTTTCTGCACGCAAAAGTCAGGTTTGTGATCACAAAAACATTGCTTGCTATCGCTCATCCCTGCTCTTTTCCTTAGTTTCCCAGCTTGCACAAATTTGCATAATTTTGCATAAATTTGAGTTTATTCTTACTAACACGGCCCAAAATCGGGTTAACAATTCAAGCTGAGCTTGCATAGTTTTGCTCAAAAAAACTCACAAAAACTCAAATTTATGCAAATTTATGCAAAAAAACTCATGAAAAGCCAGTCTCAAAAAGTTAATTTTGAGGTTTTTTCCTGTCCCGGTACGCTTAATATCAATTTAATAATTTAACAGCAAACTCTGCACTCCCCAATTTAAGTGATTGTAGCAGAGGCAAGCTACTA
>NZ_JAUBPB010000148.1:0-2298 GCF_036700545.1 Microcoleus sp. SVA1B4 | reverse complement strand
GCTGATGGTAGCCAAACAGAGATAAGTTCGACTGGATGATCCAAGAATCCCTGCGCCTTTAGGCAAGGGAGTGTCAATTTCTCTATCGGTTGCTATGATTTGAAGAGAAAGTCCCAAAATGCCTGGTTATTGAGAGCGCGATCGGTCGATCGCCACACACCAGTCTTAGTTATGGGTTATGTTGAAAAAACTTGTGTCCGCTTTTTAGGGGTTGCACCCGCCGGCAACTATTAGATTCCCCCCTTAATAAAATGCTAGAAACTGTCTACAAACACTTAGAAACATTGCAGGAACAAGCTAGGGAATTGCCACACCCGCAACAGGCAATTTTCACAAAGACTTTGGAAGATTTATCAAATTCTCTACAGGAAATTGCAGGCAGCCGCTTGTTTGAAAGCGCCACAAATAACGCGGCAAAGCTGGTTAAAATTGAAAAAAACAATCGCCTATTGGAACGCACTGTAGCCCAGCAAGTAGGGCAAATCAGACAGCTACGGGAGCAGTTGGAAAAACAAATCAGCCAGCATCGCAGGGACACTCAAGCATTAACTAAAAGTGAAGCAAAACTGCAAGCTATGCTGCGTAATTCTCCCGATCTAATTAGCATTGTTGGCTCCGATGGGCGAGTTCGATACCACAGCGGATCTCTACAGCGGCTTTTGGGCTACAACCCAGAAGATAGAATTGGCAAATTTCACGGCGAGTTAATCCATCCAGACGATTTGCTAGCTTGGCAGACGTATTTTGGTAAGTTGTTAGAAGCTCCCGGAATTGGGGGGGCAATCGAATACCGGAAACGCCATGCTGACGGTTCTTGGATCTACATGGAGTCAATAGGTAACAGTTTGCTTTACGATTCTAGCGTGCAGGGAATTATAATTAATTCGCGGGAAATAGGGGAACGAAAGCAAGCGGAAGTCGCTGTCCGAGAGTCGGAACTGCACTACAGAGTTATGTCGCAAATTACTTCGGATTTTGCCTATTCTTTTAAGGGACTTCCCGATGGCAAGTTCGCCTGCGAGTGGGCGACAGAAGCTTTTGAGCGCTGCACTGGGATCGTTCCTGAAGAATTAGAATCGTTTGGTTGGTGGAACTCGGAACTCGTTCATCCCGACGACAGGGAAATGTTAATTAAACAGTTAGAAGGCTGTACTTTCAGTCGCACTGGAGCTAATGAGTATCGCATTATTAATCAAAAAGGCGAGGTGCGCTGGGTGCGGGACTACTGGCAAGTGGTGTGGGACAAAACTGCTGAACGGGTTGTCCGGTTGTGGGGCGCTTGTCAGGAAATTACCCATGGCAAGCAAGTAGAATTGAAACTGCAACTCGTTAACCAAGTTTTGCAAGCCCAGATAGCATCGGCGCCGCTGGCGATTAACTGTACCAGCAATGACGGCAATACCGTTGTTTGGAACCGCGCCGCCGAACAACTTTTTGGCTGGGCTGCGGCTGAGGTTTTAGGGAAACCTTTACCGAATATTCCTGAAGGCCAAAAGCAAGATTTTTACGCGCTGCTAAAGTCTGCGTCTAATGGCAAACCGCAAAATGGTTTGGAAATATCTTTGTTGAAAAAAGACGGTAGTTCGATCGATGTTTGGCTTTGGGCCGCACCTGTGCGAGATGCGGGCGGCCAAACTGTCGGCAGTATCAACATATTTTCTAATCTTTCAGAACGCAAGCGCATAGAGGAAGAGCGCCAAAAACTAGCAGCGATGAAAGATATGGAAGAACCTTTTTGGGCGCGCTATGTCAGCCCTCCAAAAATACCGAAAAAAAAGGGTGGCGGGTAATTATCTCAAGTTACAATCATTAAAAGTGCGAAAGTGCAATCTTATGCTTGCAGGGTAAGAGGCTCTCAATCATGCTTGACAAAAGCACTTGAGAATTGGTTGGGTGGAGGGGAGATATTATTCCCTGCCCCTCCCATTTAGATATGTACGTGCGAATTTCTCCGCATACAGAGCCCGATGTTCTCAGCTTTCGCTTTTGCTCATGTGAATATAATCGTGATAGATGAGAGTGAACCGCTAGAAGGCTGTTTATTTTCGAGTTACTATGGTTGCCGTCTACATGATGTAGATTAACCCTTTCATCGCCTAGAATTTTTAAGCCATATTCCCCACATTTATGGTTTTGCCGTTTTAAGGATTTACAGGTTTCGCTGTCATAAAGTTTGCTGTTACGCTTACTCCAGTAAGGAATGAGAATTAAATAACTTCCACTCTTGAAAGTGGGATGGGCGTCCCGCCCGTCCAAAAAGGACGGGGGGGACGCCCCAACCACAATAACAATTAAAAT
>NZ_JAUBPB010000022.1:64322-89019 GCF_036700545.1 Microcoleus sp. SVA1B4 | reverse complement strand
CCGTCCAAAAAGGACGGGCGGGACGCCCATCCCACAATAACAATTAAAATTGTAAGTTATTTAATTCGCGATCCTAACCTTGGATTTGAGCATGAGGTCGATCGCTCTCGATGCGATACTAGAGAAACGATGATGTCTGTCCAATTATAGATCACCTTTTACTCTAAACTCTTCCAAGCGAGAGATGATTTTTGGTTTTTTGAAATTTACTATAATAATACCCTCTAATCACTCAAATAATAGATTTTTAAAATGATGGGAAAAACAAGCCTAATAAATTCATGACAGGGAATCCAAAAAAACTTGATCCCGGATAAATCCTATATTGCACTGTTCAATAGTGCGGAAGGTTTTTCTCTGCTCCCATGGCTAATTTTCTAAGATTTTGAGACAGTGTGGATAATTAAATCAATGTCATCTCGACTCCTGACGCGACATTAAATTCGACTTTTTTATTCTGCTTGCCCTCTAAAGCTTGTAGTATTGTTCCCAAAAAGCCCGCTGTATTGAATGTTAACCTGGTTCTATTTATTACATTGACACGAGAAACTCATGGAAAACACATTGTTCGATCGCACATTTCGCGACAGCGAAGGCCAAATTGTTATAGCTCAGATGCCAAATCTACCACTGAGTGTCGGAATTGTAGCTAGTTTATTAACGCTCATTGTTACAACAGGTAAAATTAATTTAGGGTTGGATCTAGTAGCCTTTGGCTCTTTGTTTACTTGGGCTTGGGAAGAATTATTTCAAGGCGTTAATTACTTTCGTAGAGCATTAGGTCTGATTGTGCTTGTTGGTATAATTGCAGGGAAACTTCAATAATTAGGTCAGCATAAATCAAATCAAGAAGGTATAGCAAAACCTTTAATCAGGCGAATGAGGAACGGTGGAGAGGTTGACAGGCTGTAATGGACAATCCAAAAATTAACACCAATCGGATCTGGGAACACCTGAACAATGCTCAACTTATACGCTATCTGCTACTATTTGCGCTGGGCTGGGCGATCGTGCAGGTGTTGGCATATTTTGAAACGGTTCTGATTGTTTTTATTTTTGCAGCTATTCTCGCCTTTCTGCTAAACTACCCAGTCAAATTTGTATCTCGTTTCATCCCTCGTTGGGTAGCGGTTGTGCTGGTGTTTTTACTTGCCTTGTTGATTCTAGGTGGGTTAATGGCAACGCTAGGATTAGCTATCATTTCCCAAGCACAGCAGTTATTGCAACAGGCTCCTCAATTTTTAGAGTCGGCGATCGCACTGTTGGAAACACTCCAATCGTTTCTGCAAAAGCGCAATATTACGGTCGATTTCAGCACCTTTGAGACACAACTGCGCGAACAAGCCCTCGGCATCATTGGCATGGGTTTTTCCACACTGCAAAATGTGTTATTAAACTTGCTAGATGTGATTGTGATTGCGGTGGTTGGCTTCTTTATGCTCCTAGATGGTAGACGACTATGGAATATGATTGTGAGGTTGTTTCCAGCCGGCTTACGCGATGATTTGACCAGGGCAATCCAAAAGAATTTTCTGGGTTTCTTTTGGGGTCGGTTGCTATTATCAATCTTCTTCGGCATCTCTACCTTTCTGGTGTTTATTTTGCTGGATATTCCCTATGCACTGGTCATGGCAGCAATCGCAGGCGCATTTGACCTGATTCCCGGTATTGGCGCAACGATTGGGATTAGCCTCGTCTGCCTGATTATTCTGCCTCAAGGAATTCTGCTCAGTTTGAAAGTTTTAGTGGGTTGCATTGTCTTACAGCAGGTTGAAGAAAACTTACTCATGCCCCGTATTATGCAAGGCTCCATTAATATAAATCCAGTCATTATGTTCTTTGCGCTATTAGTAGGGGCGCGAGTCGCTGGATTGGTCGGAGTTTTTCTGTCGATCCCGATCGCGGGCGTGGCGATCGGCCTCCTGGATATTGATGAAATGCGTGGGGAAAAGACAGAGCAACCTTCTGGTTGATGTAGAAGCTAGTTGGCTTGAGGTTTCGGTTAAGATATTTTGTTGTGAATCTCTGGGAGAGCAATTATGAAAGGTTTAAAGGGAAAAAACGCACTAATTACTGGAGCGAGTTCAGGCATTGGGCAGGCGATCGCCATTCGTCTCGCCCAAGAAGGTTGCAACATTGCCGTTAACTATCGCAAAAGCTTAGAAGAGGCAGAAGATACGGAAGAAATAGCTCTGCAAAAAGCCTGTGGACAAGCATCGGAATGCGGCGTTGAAACCCTATTAGTTCAGGGAGATGTCTCCAAAGAAGACGACATCGTTCGTATGGTGAATACTGTCATTGATAAATTTGGTAGTCTGGATATCCTGATTAATAACGCTGGGATTCAAACAGAAACCGCATCCCATGAAGTGCCAACTGATGAATTCGATCGCGTGATTGCGGTGAATTTGCGAGGTGCATATCTCTGTGCGCGGGAAACCATTAAGCACCTATTGAGTGAGCAACGCCCTGGGGTGATTATCAATATTTCGAGTGTGCATGAAATCATCCCCCGCCCGATGTATATCAGCTATTCCATCAGCAAAGGCGGCATGGGAAATCTGACTAAAACCCTAGCGTTGGAATACGCAAACCGAGGCATCCGTGTCAATGCTATTGCGCCCGGTGCAACAATTACACCGATTAATGAAAGCTGGACGGACGATCCAGAACAAAAGGCAGTAGTGGAAAGCCATATCCCAATGGGACGGGCAGGCACATCGGAGGAAATGGCAGCATCGGTTGCCTTTCTTGTATCAGATGAAGCGGCTTACATTACGGGGCAAACGCTCTATATTGATGGTGGATTGACCCTCTATGCTGACTTTCGCGAAGCTTGGTCTGCGTAAGTTTTGTTGGAGAAACTATGTGGATGAAATAGGCGATCGCTGTCATTTTACCTAAAAACGGATTTGTTTGGGCGATCGCTTTCTTTACTCACCGGACACTAGACTAAACCGCACTAAGGTGTCATGCAGATATGATGGGAACGTGGCAGCCAGGAAGGCATTGCGGAGGAGTTAGACGCCAAATAATTAAAGCAGGTATTCTACTTCATAAACTTGGAATACGTTGTATCTGGCTTGGGTTTGCCGTTGTTATTAACTGTGCAACACGACCCAATTAATGCAATGTTGTCAAGTCCCGTTCGTTGACATGATTAATCTCAAATCCGGTAGCTTCGTCCGGCGTAAAATCGAATCAACAGTCAACAATCACGGATGGTGCAACCGGAATTTTTATATAATTAATCTGCGTTAATCTGTGTTTATCTGCCTGTATCTGCGGTTTAAAAAAGAGAATGTATTAACCGCCCCGGACAATGGATTGATGCTGATTCACGCAGATTAATAGAATAGATATATAAATGATTCCCCTGCTAACAAATTGATTTGATAGAAGCCCGTCAGAACAAGTCTATTTACCTTAACATTGGATAGTTAAAAGTATGACCGATAAACATAGCCAAAATGATCCATCATTGAATCCATTTCCGCTCAAAAATCTTGACGATTTGATTCGTCCTTTTATTGTTCCACCAAAGCAGCAAATTATTGTGCCATCACAGCGAGGAATTTCTCTAACAAAAGACTATGACCCAGCTTACAAAGCCAATCATCTAAAGAAGTCGAAAGCTAAAAGTCAATTAAAGGAAGGTATTAAAGCTTTAGCAGAATATCAAGATATTCTGTATGCCCAAAAAACCCATGCTGTACTAATCATTTTTCAAGCAATGGATGCGGCGGGTAAAGACAGTACGATCAAACACGTAATGTCAGGAATCAATCCCCAAGGATGTCAAGTGCATAGCTTCCAAGCGCCATCGACAGAAGAGTTAAATCATGACTATTTATGGCGTTGTTCCAAAGCCCTACCAGAACGAGGACGGATTGGAATTTTCAATCGCTCTTATTATGAAGAAATCTTGGTGACACGAGTTCATCCAGAAATCCTAGAACAGCGACCAATTCCACCTAGTTTAATCGACAAGGATATTTGGGAGCGGCGCTTTGAAGAAATCAACAACTTCGAGAAGCAATTAGTCAATAACGGGACGATTATCCTCAAGTTTTTTCTCAATGTGTCTAAGGAAGAGCAGCGAGAACGTTTTTTAGAACGGATCAATCGTCCTGAAAAAAACTGGAAATTTTCTGTTGATGATGCTAAAGATCGTACTTTTTGGGATGAGTACATGGCGGTATATGAAGATATGTTTAATCACACCAGTACGGACTATGCTCCTTGGTACATTATCCCAGCCGATCGCAAATGGTTCACTCGTCTTGTAGTAGCTGGCATCATTTACACTAAGTTGAAGGAACTGAACCTTGAGTATCCCAGTGTGAGCGAAGAAAAGCGTCAAGAACTTTTGCAAGCAAAGCTAGTTCTTGAGAGCGAGTAATTAAGGTAACGGTCAATCACCCGGCACCGAGCGGATTACCGATACGGTGCGGGCACAGAAATTGCCTAGTTGACCAGTCTAAGTGGTTCGCCCACTACGTTTAAGGCAAGTGTTATGGCGCGAGATTCCGACTTTGAACCAACGCGAAACTTGAATAATTAAACTTTGCTATGACAGAAACAATTAATCCGCTTTATCTAGCCTCCGAACTGGTTTTAAATAATGGCGATGGCTTAGGGCAAATCAGCTCTATTTTGGTAGCAGGAGTGGTGACTGCATTAGCGGGAATTGCGCTCTTTTCCATCTTAAGATTACCGTTAAGTTGGTTCGCTCCAGAATTATTAACCCAAACTTATATTCGTGTAGTGGTTGGCTCAAAAAACATAGTTTTGGTGTTACTAACTCTTTCAGCAATGGAAGTAATGTTACTTTTAGTTTCTCAAAGTAAATCGCTTAGTTTAATCGAGTTTTGCCTGAGTATTGGCATCACTATACTTAGCGGATGGATGCTGTCAAGACTATTTAGAGAATTTTTTAACACCACAATTTTAGGAGTAACTTTTGAGTCAAACCCCAAAGTTAAAGGCGAGTCAATCTTCTTAATTCGGTATTTGGGAGACTTTGCGATCGCTGTAACGTTAATTTTAGTTTTTTGTATTAGCCATAACATCAACGTTGTCGGCATAGTTGCCAGTTTGGGGATTGGAGGTATTGCCATTGCCTTTGCCGCTCAAAAGACTTTAGAGCAATTTTTGGGGGGGATTGTCTTAACCCTTGATCGTCCGTTTACTGTGGGTGACTATATCGGCTTATCGGATGGGCCTACGGGTAAGCAAGGTACTTTTGGTAAAGTAGAAAGTATCGGCTTAAGATCAACCAAAATTCGCACTTCTGGTAAAGGCACGCTCACAATTATTCCGAATAATGCGCTTACCCAAGCTACCATTGAAAATTTTTCCGGTGCAAAGAAAGTCATGTCTGTAATGGTACTTGAGTTTCTTAAATCAATATCTGCCGATGAGCAAGCATTGATCCGCCAAATTGTGATGGAATGTACTATGGATATTTTTGGTTTAGATTGGCGTAGTACAGAGGTTTCTTTTAGTGAAAATCAGGCTCAAGTTTCCTTTTTTATTCTGGGTTCTAATGAGTTATCGATGGAACTAAGACGACAATTGCTGGATTTGGCAACCCAAAAAATTACCAAGCAACTTCACAAACATGATATTTCTTTTATCCTTAACCAACCAACGATTTATGTGGATGCGCCAATTTCTATCTAAACAAGTAATTAGGCGAGCAATTAAACTGACTAGCTTATTTTTAGTGGTTTGTTTGTTGGTGTTTACTCCCATGAGTTTTGCTCAAAATCCTGCTCAAAATTTTAGTCAGAGTTTTGTTAATGGCAGTGCTCCGGTGGTTGTTGATGGGATTCCCCTTTTTAAGTTGCAAGCTGTGGAGCGATTTACAGCAAAGGAGCGCACCCAATTTGCTAATAATATTCTCAAGGAGGCGATCGCTAATGATCAATCCATAACTTTTGATGTGCGGAATGATGATAGTACCAGCGCTACTTCTATTTCCTTAAATAATAACTACCTTCTCACCGTTACAGCAAATGATGTTCTGCCAGGGTTTTCTCGAACTCAACAAGCTAATCAATGGCGGGCTATTCTAGAAACAGCGATCGCCAAAGCTAAAAAAGAACGCACTCCCCAATATATTTGGCAGAGAAGTCTATGGATTTTGAGCGTAATCGCAGCGCTGATCGTAGTGCGGCTTTTTTTGGGACTAGCAACCAGAATATTTAAGTTTCAAACTGGAATTTTCAGCAAGATTTTTTTTAGTTTTAGCTGGGGTGCGATCGCCATAGTCAGTTCCGAGTGGTTTCCCATCTTACGCAGTCTACGCTATCAGTTTCTTTCCCCATTTTCTCAGCCCCAGTGGCTGCTCTTCTTTGGAGCCATAGGAGCTTCTTTTGTATTTAGCCACTACGCTACCGATTTAGTAAAATTAGCGCTTAAAAAAATAGCTCCCCACGCCCTAGAAACTATCTATATAGAAATTGTTCAACCGAGCGATCGCCTTTTGGAATTTGCAGTTCTCAGTATTTGTATCAGTTGGTCTGTGAGCTTATTAGAACCATTAGTACCAGTCGTTTATAATCTCTTAAACCCGATTATAAATCTATTTTTAATTGGCAGCTTATATTGGTTATCAGTAAAACTAAGTAGCCGCTACCTGCGTACCTACGGATTCAAGTTGGGCGGCAAATTTAGCCCTAGTAGTGATGATGCCATTCTAGTGTTTGAGACCATTATTCATATCTTGATCTTTATTGCAGCTTTAGTTGCCTTTGCCAGCAGCCTCAACTTTGACTTGATTGGATTGGTGGCAAGTTTGGGGTTGGTGGGTTTAGCCGTCGCCTTTGCTGCTCAAAAAATTCTCGAACAACTGATTGCGACTTTAGTTTTATATCTTGATCGTCCTTTTGTTACTGGTGACTACATCCGCTTACCAGGTGGAGAATTAGGGAAAGTAGAAAGTATTGGTTTGCGCTCAACCAAAATCCGTTCCCTGGGCACTGGCACAATTATTGTGATGCCCAATTCCATCCTTGTAAGTGTAGAAATTGAAAACGTTACTCTTGCCAAAAAAATCATGGTGTTATTTTATATGGACTTTGCTAGTGTTTTAGGGGAACGAGAATATGCCCTAGTACAACAAGTGATCATGGAAAAAACCGCTTACCTATCAGGGATTGATACTAACAGCACAAATATCTCTCAGGCTGATGGAACAGGAAAAAGATTAAGGGTTAGTTTTGCAATTTTAGGTTCTCAAGATAATGCGATTGAAGTGCGTAAACGTCTACTAGAGTTGGCAAGGGCTAAAATTGCCAAATCACTCTCTATCCATGGGATTGTCTTTACGATGGAAGACCCTACAGTTTATGTGCAGTCCCCGATTACAATTTGATTATTGTTGTGGAGTGTTCAACTTAAAGCAACTGTTTTGAGGGGTAGTCAATCGATTTTAGATTTTAGATTTTAGATTTTAGATTAAAGAATTGAAGCATTGACCCCACGGATAAATTCGGGGGTTCATTTATCGGATACAGGTTTTTTATTTCTGGACGGATGAATCCGGGGGCTTGTATCCTGGATGCTTTCAGTCAATCTCAAGCAATCCCCAATTACGAAGTAGTTCCTGGCAGCGTTTCAAATAACTCCTGAGCATCATACACTTGCTGACTAAATTGCTGAAAATCTTGCTCACAGAGTTTCAATGGCTCGATCGCTGAAACGTAACCAGACGCATCAAACAGAGCGCGATCGCGAATTTTAGGCAACCATGTGATATCATTTCCGGTTAAACCGGAATAATGTTGACTGTTGACGGTTGACGGTTCACTGTCAACAGTCAACCGTCAACAGTCAACAGTGAACTCAAATTTACTATTCCGATGCTAACGGATTTGATATGAGTTGGGGCAAGGCGATCAACTGCTGAAATTGATGAAAATGTTTCCTCAAAAACGCTCCTTTTTTATAAATTTGGACGGGCTACAATAGGTATGTTAAGTACATCCTTCTTGCTGGTTGCTTCTTGCTTCTTCTTTCTTACTTCTACTTATGACCACAAATTTATTGATGGTACCCGCCACGTGATTTATCCGTGGAATCAATCCAAAATCGAAAATCGAAAATCCTCAAGAAAGAGCATTTATCTCGCGCAAGTCAATCTAAAATCTAAAATCTAAAATCTAAAATCTAAAATCGACATTCCACTAGAATGACAGGAATAGGACTGCTTTCTAAGACGGCTTGAGAAACCGAACCTACTAGCACTTGTTCCCAAGGTTGATGTCCTCGTTTCCCGATCACAATATCTGTTACTTGCCGAGCTTGCGCCACGCGGACAATCTCTTCAGTCACAGTCCCAGAAAGACTCAGGAACTCATAGCGAATATCTGATAAGAGTCGTTGTGCTTGTTCTTGTAATTGGGCGATCGCCTTTTTATCTCCCAGATTATCCACATACAAAACAATCACATCCCCATCACTGCGCCGAGCTAAGTCTGCGGCCTTAGTTAAAACATCTGTTGTTAGGGGGGAAGCGTCTACTGCGGCGAGAAAAACTGGACGACCGGAAATAGCTACTTTGGTCGGGTCAACTTCGCCTTTTTCTAATAGTTTGGGAGCAAAGGTAGGAATTGCCCATGCACCCAAGGGAGCCGTTACTAAAATTGAGAGGGCTGCGATCGCCAAAATCGTCTCGCCACCAGCAATCCCCTGAGCTAGAGGAATCGCCCCAATTGCCGCCTGTACCGTTGCCTTAGCCGAATTTCCTGCTAGCAGAAACAGCCGTTCTTTCCCAGTCCAATTACTACCTAAAGTGGAAAGATACCAACCGAGCGATCGCCCAATCAGAGTCCCAATCGCCAACACCAGCAAACCAACCAGCAAGGTATTGCCTAATACATTAAGTTGAATACTGGCTCCCAGCAGCACAAACAAAATAATTTCCGCGATCGTCCACAAACTATCAAAACCACCCCGCAATCTTCGTGCTAAAGGCGCATCCAACTCAATCAGGAAAAACCCCGCCGCCATCACAGCCAAATAGCCAGAAAAAACCGGAATATGTTCTGCTGATACTACCAGCCCTAGGGCAAAGCCAGCAGCGACTAGGGAGTCCTGAACCGCAGTTTGAGTCCAGTTTTGCTTGACTAATAGTGACACCAAAATTCGAGCAGTCACCCATCCCAAAAGCACCCCCAAGGTAATTTGGATGATGATTTGAAATGGCAGCAATTGCAGAGGGCTGAGGGTGATTCCTCCCAGTAAGGTAATGGCTGTAGCTTTCCCTTGGGACAGAAACGCTAGCAGTAGGCTAAACACCAGCAAAAGCAATACATCTGACAAGGCACTCCCCGTCAGAATCGCATCGGGAATTCCTTTTTTTACTCCCCAACCTAGACTTTTTAACCGCAGCATTCCGGGAACAATTACTGCTGGAGATTCCGCGCCAATGATGCAGCCTAGCAGTAGCCCCGTCCAAAAATCAAACTGAAGTAGCCACATCGCAGCGACAGCAATGGCGATGGCCTCGCAAGCTGCCGGCAGAAAGCCTAATCGCAGCGCCACGGTTCCCTGTTGGGATAGCTTTTCGCGATCGAGTCCTAACCCCGCCTTCATCAAAATCACCATCACGGCTATGGTACGAAGGGAATTCGCTGCGCCCAAAACCTCTGGGCTAATGACATTCCCCAGTTGCGGGCCTAATAAAATGCCCACCAGCACCATACCTACGAGTGCTGGAGCTTTCAGCCGTCGAGCAATCTGCCCGACAAAAAAGCCCATTAATAAAATCCAGATTATACTTTCTAACATCACGCCACCTTAAATTTGAATCGATGAAGGTGACTTGTAGGGGAAAGATCGATCGAGGCATCCGCACCATCCTACCCTTCCGCCACAAGTCGGAACAGTAGGAGCCATCAGCCTTTTAAACGTTATGAAGATTATTAATAACGCAGGGCGGTTTCGGCGAGCTCCATCGCCATCATTACTTTTATAGCACTCTTGAAGCTGATAAGCTGTTCGGCATTTAAATTGTATGTCAAAAAAAATCAAAGTCTTGTGGGGAGTAGGGCCCAAGCGTCCCGCCCGCCCTTAATATACAATTTAAATGCGCGACAGCTTATTCCATTTCCGTGCCTCCCGGAATGCCTATCCTTGTTCATAAACTTCGACAGTTTGAATCCATCTTTTTGGGATGGAAACTAGCTCATATCCTGGAAGGATTACTATAGCACTCCTTCCAGGAGTCGTACAAAGATTTAGGGGTAATGCCTTTCTTTATCTACCCGGCCTCCTGGGGGCAACCACGGGGGGTTTGCCCCTACAAGAATTACACAAATGATTTAGCATTAGGATTGTTATAGGTAATTGAGAAGGGTGCACTATCTCAGTTATATTGGATTTTTACCCAAATTAAATAACCTTCTTTTTCCTAGCTCTTTATAAATTTATAAGGGCGATATTTTGCCCAATCTCGCTCGATCGCCTCGCAGCACCTGCCACCTTCAAAGCGTACAAACTACTGGCATTATCTACGTACAAAGGCGTACCGTTTGACAAATATTCCAACACCATATCGGTGTCTTTGGCAAACAAGCCGCGCCGCGTTCCTACTTTGATGTTGCGCCGATTTTCTCCCTGAATTAATTGACCGGATTCAGGAGTAAAAACCAGCGTTCCTGCTTCACCGTAGATGGTAAAAATGTTTTCCGACTGCCAAAAAGTCTCTCCTTTTCCATAAACAGCTTCAGCGACAACGCCATTGGCAAAGCGCAACTGTGCGTTGCACAAACAAGCTTTGTAGAAATCCGGCTGACTGTCCCAAAATTGAGCTTGACAGTTAACGCTTGCCACTTCCCCGAACAAATCAGTAAATCGGTGCAGTCGCGAAATTGCACCAACTAACGGAAACCCAAAGAGGGAATGTTGATAAGTCCACCGCTGCGGCGCTGGATGTTGAGGAGTAATAGTAATGTAGCGGGCGTAAAAAACTTTACCGATTAAGGGCAAAGATTCTTTGATTGAGGAGTGCAAACCGCCTAAGAGTTCGATGTGTTCGATGTGGAGGAGTTTTTGCTTTTGGGCTGCAAGTTCGATCGCCCTTTCTGCTTCAGATACGTCTAAAGATAGAGGATATTCCACCACAACGTGCTTGTTATTTTCTAGGGCGGCCAGGACGATCGCCCCGTGATCCCGGTTCACCGTACAGACAATTACCAAATCTAAATCGTCTCTTTCTACTAGCTTGCGCCAGGAAACCGCAGCTTCTGCCCCGAACCCTTGACAAAAGGCTGCGGTTTTTTCCGGGGAGTGGCCCGCAACTGCTACCAAGTTCGATCGCCCATCAGCTTGAATTGTCTGAGCCCTCAACTTAGCGGCAAAACCAGTACCCACAATCCCCACGCGAATTGGAGAATTAACTGAAAAACCAAAGCGAGTATCAATATTAGTCATGGGATTTGAGATTTAAGATTTTAGATAGTTACAGACTTGCGGTGCAGGGGTTTAGGGGTTCTATGGCCCCGATTTTAACCTGTGGTTGTGGTGCGATTTATGCGATCGAGCCTTCAACACCCAAGTCTTGATGTCGATCTAACTATACATTTCACCGCCTGCTGGGACTTGCCTTGCAGCAAGTCTTGCTGAAACTCGATCGACACACCGCATACCCACAACCCGGTTTTTGTGCTGTAGGGCTCAAAACAGGATTTTTCCTAGAAACCGGATTATTTCGCGCAAGTCTTGCGGCAACAGTATCACAAGGCTGAACCCAAGATAGGTATAAGTAATCAAGATGAAATTAGAAAAAGTTATAACTAATCCCATTCAAATGTTTTGTAAATAAGTGTGTCAACCTCCCTTATATCCCCTAATATCATAGAGGGAACGAACCTAATACCTAACCTCAAAGCTAATAGAGCCTTGAAGGTTGCATTAGGAAAAATTATCAATCTTGTTGAATTTTTGAGAGGATTTAGTGCATGGCAACTTACAAAGTTACCCTCATCAGCGAAGCCGAAGGAATTAACCAGACCATTGACGTTGATGACGATACTTACATTCTTGATGCTGCTGAAGAAGCAGGACTCGACCTCCCCTACTCTTGCCGCGCTGGAGCTTGCTCCACCTGCGCCGGCAAAATTACCAAAGGCGAAGTTGACCAATCCGACCAATCTTTCTTGGACGACGACCAAATCGAAGCTGGATTTGTCCTCACCTGCGTCGCCTATCCCAAGTCTGACTGTACGATCGAAACTCACAAAGAAGAAGAGCTCTACTAAGAAAGGACGCTCTGCGTGATACCCTAAGAAACCCGGTTGCTCGTTTCCAGAATTAAGAAGCTGAAATACGGCAATTATTTTAAGAAACCGGGTTTCGGTGTCTAACACTGCAACAAAGCCGCCAGCAGTCTCTCACTCCCATCTATGAATTCGTAGCTGTTTGAGCAGATAGCTGGCCCAATAATTTTAGATTTTAGATGGCCGATTTTAGATTAACTGTGAAACCAATCTAGAATCCAAAGTCTAAAATCTAAAAGTTTTACGGCTAATATTTAGTCTGGCGTGGCGCGGAATTTATTTGTGTAGTGGCGATTTAACTCGCCGACTCTTAGGCCGACTTCGATCGACTATTCGCGCCAAAATGTAATGTTATCGCTAAGCGGGACAACTTGAGCGCCGGGAAAATAAAAGCCCAGAATTCGAGATCCATTCCAGCCCAAATTAGCCAAATTGTAAGAACCAGTCTGACTCATTCCCACACCGTGCCCAAAACCGCCTCCGACAAAAGCATAACCATTGAGAGTTTTGTCGGGATTGTAAATTGGTTCTAGGTAAAAAAGCGTGCTAATCGGCGGGTAAAAAGCATTGCGAATCTCGTCTTTGTCGATATCAATCGGGCCCAAGTCAGTTTGAACCTTCATTTTCAAAACTCGACCTGCGGGCGACCTTTCTACCACTTCCACCTGAGTGACAGTTTTCAAATTAGCCATCGGGTGCTGTTTCTTCTGAAGATACTGTTTGAGAAATCCACCAATCGCCGTCAAAGAAGCGGGTTCGCGCCACCGAAAAGTGTCTTGTTTTTCCTCATTAAACCCTTTTTCCAAACTGATAAAGCGGCGAAAGTTGTTTTCGTCAGACAAACTCTGCTTGGACAAATCCCAGACATTATTGGGGGAATCGACGATCGATCTCAAATATGGACGTTCCGGGCCCTGCCACACATCGTTAAAAGAGGCTGTCACGCCGCCGCTAGACGCGGAATAGAGCGCGTCTACTAGCTGATTTTCGTAAGTTAGCACCAAACCGCTCGTTTGGGCGATCGCCTTATCACTTTGCGGGTAAACCTCCGTCAAACCCTTATAAACTTGACAGTTAACATCAGCGCACAACTCATAATTATCCACAGCAAACCGGCGCAAATTTCTCAGGGCGTAGGTTCTCGCCAAAATAGTTTGAGCGACAATCGCAGCGTAAGGCGAAAAAGCCCCGATTTCGTGAGGAACAACACCCCGCAAATAAGTTTCCGTCAGCACTTCATTCACCAAAGTATAAGTGCCGTAAGCATTTTTTTGCAGGCGCAAATTCCCACCATAACGGCGAGTTTGTTGAATAGCTTTTTCTGGTTCAATAGCTGTCGCCTCTTGGGTAGTTTGTTCCAATACCTCAATCACATTTTTCCCTGCCGTCACATCCAACTCATTGCGGTTGAAGCGAAAGCCGTTTAAAACCCAAAATGCCTGGGGTACTTGTTTTAAAACTTTGGAATCCAAAAAAGCTGTTGTGTTCCCTTGAGCTTGCAAACTTTGCAACAGCCAGCGCCGCACCAAAGGAGAGTTGTAAATATCTCTTTTGGCCCAAACTTGCCAGCGAAAAGGTTGAGCAATTTCTACTTCTATTCCCTGGGCGCGCCACTGATTGGCGCTATCTTCTGCACTCTCGAAACTGCGGTGGGAGCTCAGAACAACTCGTTCTTCTACTGTCGGCGTTTCCAGAGGTTTCGGGGCTATTTCTAACTTGACGCTAGCAGCAGTTTTGGTTTCTATGCCTTGAGGAGTTTTGTAACGCAAAGTTAAGCTGTCGCCCGGTAATGCTTTCAGCGTCAGTTTGTCGGTTGCTTTCGTGCCAAACCGCTGCACCACGCCGATTTTGATGGGTCTATTTTGGGGACTTTGGGCGTATCCCGCAGCGCTGAAAAGAGGTAACAGGCACAATGCGGTGAAAACAGTCCTAGAAATGCAGCTAAACCATTTGTAATTGGGAGTTGGAGGTGCTTGAGCGAACACGGTTATCTGTCTCGCGATAGTTGAAATTGGGGGATTTTTGATTGTACGTTAGCACATTTAGCGACTGCTATAGGGGAATTGCGGAAGATAAGGTGGTTTGGTTGCCAGAATTCTGTTAAGCAGCTAGGCGCAAATAAACTTTACATCAAGCAATTTTGAGCTATTACCCACCCCACAATCTTATTACGGGTAATTCAATGAAAGCGAGTTTACCTACTTACTTGCTGTTTCCAATATTGGTAGGCGGCATAGGCCAAGGTGACAGCGCCGGTAACTATAGCCGCTTCATCAACCTCAAATTGCGGGTGATGGAGGGGATAGTTCGGTTTGTCAGTCAGTCCCACTCCTAACCGAAACATAGTTCCCGGTGCGTGTTCTAAGTACATGGAAAAATCTTCCGCGCCGAGGGATGGTTCTGGTAAAATCTGGACGCGCGATCGACCTAAAGCTTCTAAAGCCGCAGTTTCGACTAATTGCGTGAGTTTGGGGTCGTTTTGGACTCCGGGCACGCCGCGCTTGTAGGTGAGTTCGTACTTAGCGCCGTAAGTCGCGCACACGCTAGAAACAATTTGTTCGATCCAAGCCGGCAGTTTTTCGTGGGTTTCTGGATGCAGCGATCGCACAGTTCCCAATAATTTTACTCGATCGGCAATTACGTTCGGCGCTCGTCCGCCGTTAATTTGCCCGATCGTCAAAACCAGTGGCCTCAAAGGATTTTGCGTGCGGCTAATTGCCTGCTGCAAAGTGGTAATTATCTGAGAAGCAATCCAAATTGCGTCGATCGCCTCGTGGGGACGCGCACCGTGGCCGGATTCGCCCATCACAATCAATTCTATGTCATCTGCCGCCGCCGTCAGTGCCCCGTGGCGGATACCGATGGAACCGCCCGGAATCGTCGGGAAAACGTGCACTCCGAGGATGCCGTCAACATCTTGCATTGCCCCATCTTTAATCATCCATTGAGCACCTTGGGCAATCTCTTCCGCCGGCTGAAACAAGAAGCGGACGTGACCGGGCAATTTTTCCTCTAGCTGAGACAATATCATTGCTGCGCCCAAACCGACGGTGGTGTGGATGTCGTGGCCACAGGCGTGCATCACTCCCTCGTTGCGGGAGGCAAATTCTAAGTTTGTGCGTTCTTGAATCGGCAAAGCGTCCATATCGGTGCGAATTGCCAGCCACCGGGACTCGCTGCTGTTGCCTTTGATTTCGCCGAGCACTCCTGTTTGGCCGATTCCTTCGATCGCGCGGACTCCGCTGGATGCGAGAACTCCGGCTACGTAGGCGGCGGTTTGATATTCTTGGCCGCTAAGTTCGGGGTGGGAGTGGATGTGGCGGCGAATTTCGATTAAGCGGGGTGCTAGGGTGGCGGCTAATTCTTTGATGCGGGGAAGCATGAATTTACTTGGGGAGTGCGGTACAAGCTGTAGTCAACTAGGGTAACGCATATGTTTGGGGGTGAACAGGGTTATAAGGTGCAAAAGTGCGATCGGGCTTTTGGATGGCAATGCTATTTCGTTTGTGAATAGGATTTTTTTTTTAACCGCAGAGGGCGCAGAGGACGCAGAGAATAGAGAGGAAAGAGAGTTAGGTTGAAACCAGGAATAAACGTCTATATTCTAGGTTCAAAGGCTGATTTTTAGTTAATAATATGATGTCCGGTCGAGCAACCGCGATTTTTGTAGGGGCGGGTTCACCAACAATACCTGTTAATAATTTACTATCTCAAAAACCCGCCCCGACCGGGATATTAGGGTCGATGGATCGGACATGAGATAATTTCTGGTTGTGATATCATCAAATAGTAATTTTATCAAAATTATGACCTATGATTAGCTTGGGATTCTGGAATATAATTATTATAATTACCGTCGCTTTGTTCCTCAAATTTAATTGGCGATTAGATACCGAAAAAACAGCATGGCAAGATTCTTTGTTTTTCAAACATCCTTCGAGCCAAAGGTTGACTCAGTTTTTTCGTCAACCTATCGTTAACTTTATTTTGCAAGCAGTTATTGTATTAGTTCTCACCCGATTTCTCTGTTATACCGGTTGGTTGGTTTACAATCTGACTACTAGGCCCGATCCGCCTTACTGGGATTTTAAGTGGTTTTATGTGGCGAGTAGATTAGCCCATCAGCATTTGAGTCCCTTTAATGTGGAGGTGTTTAACATCGGTTTCTGTAGCATCACAAAAGTGTGTGGGTTTATTCCATCTTTTGTTTATCCACCTAATATCATTCCTCCGCTGTGGTTTTTGGGCTATTTCCCGATGAAGACTGCATTCACCATCTGGACTTGGCTGCATCTTATTGCCACAGGTTTTGTTTTATGGGGAGCGAATATCTTGTTGGTGTCGCACTCACGAGCTTTTAGGACTATTTGTAGTATATCAGTTGCATTCCTCTACGGTTTTGTCTTCGATCTTCAAGTTGGCAATGTGGCAACTTTTATTGCGGTTCTGCTGTTATGGATGTTTATTTATGCTAGAAAAAATCAGGATTTAATTGCTGGATTTTTATTAGGAATTGCCATTTTTAAACCAACATTAGTTATATTGTTTATTCCTTATTTTTTAATCAAAAGACGGTTTCAGCTAGTTTTTGTATCTATAGTCACGGTAACTTTGTTGGCAGTTATAGGTCTAGCTGTAACGGGCAATTCTTTAACAGGATTTATACAGGATGCGACTCGTGGATTTCCACTCTGGCTCAACGATCCATCGAATAATGCTTATATTTCTATGAGTCGCCTTGATTTAAGGGTTATGGGGCCGAGATTTTTCCCCGATAGTCCCTTCGTGGCGAAGCTATTTTCGGATTTAATTATTCTGGTGCTAGTTGGTTTAGTGAGTTGGTATTTTTACAAAAAACAATCTCGCAATGCTTGGTCAAAAAAAGTTGATTTATCTGAAATGGTGCTAATTTCCACTTTGAGCATTGCTATCAACTATTCACAGCCCACCAGTTCTGTGATGTTAGCACCGGCGGTGGTTTTTTTGCTGAATGATTTATGTTTTCAGATTAAAAATTGTGCCTTCTCTAGGCAAAGAATGTCGGTTTGGTTATTGGGGGTTGGCTGTGTCATGGTGCAAACCGCTGTGATTCATGGCGGGCTGTTGGTGTTTCTAGGAAAGCGGTGGAACTGGAAGGGGGGGGAATTGCCTTATTGGTTTAAAGTAACTATTTTTTCACTACCGAGTTATGCGATTTTAGGCCTTACGTTAAGTGTTTTAGTCTTAGCAATTACCTCTCTTGGTCAAAAACAGGTTGCTGAATTTGACCCTTTGGATAAGATTTCGGGTTAGAGGAAAAACAAAACCCCACTCCAACACAAAATAAACGGCCCGACAGGTTGGCAGTTGAGAATGACCCATCAGCGTAGAGATCAAAGGTTAATTGCTGCTGGGTTCATCTTCTGTAGTCTTTTTAGCCAAGTAAGCATCTACGGCTTGAGAGACAATCCGACTTACGAGATTGCTGACTGTCCGGTCTTCTTCCTTGGCCCAATCTTCCAAGACGTTGTAGGCGTTTGGAGGAACGTAGCTGGTGACTCGTTTTAGGTTTTTTGCTGGCAAGTTAGGCAACTGGGAATTTACTTCATACATCGATCGTACTTTCTTTGTACGCCTCTTGCATAGTGACACACGGTGTGATACCGTGTAATTAGTCAAACACCAAACCCCCACCGGTCAGAGTTGCAATCGTTCGGTGGGGGCTTGAACTCCCATATTTAGGAGGAAACTCTATGATATCACCGCCAAAGTCAGTTCCCGAACTGCTCCGGGAAGAAATTCCTGATGTACCTCAAGGTAAGCAACCGATTCGTTTGCTGTTGTGTGGCGTTCCCAAAGCGGTAGACAGCATTGTTAATCTGCTGCACGTTTTAGGTTTTGCAGAAGTTGGGGAATGGAGCCCGCCTCTACCATCGCCGATAGCGGGTGAGGTAATTCGGATTTTAACCCGTTACTGGAAAGAGTAATGTTTGAGGGCGATCGCGCGAATTGAAAAAGTGCGATCGGCCTTTGTGTCTCATTTAGGAGTTACGCATAAATACCAAAGAAACCGGTTTTTTTGCCGCTACTACGAGGCGTAGCGCGTCTTCTCGAAAAAACCCGGTTTCTGGCCTCCCGTAATTTGAGATAAAATATGGATAAGGCCTAAACATGACAAACAATTCAACAAAGTCAAATATTATGCAAGTTGTCATTCAACCTCCCTCCCTCATTGAAACCGGAATTAAAGTCGAAACAGTCAATAATCGCCCTTTGTTCAAATTTACCGATCGACTTCAACTCCATCTAGAAAGCCTTCTGGAAAAAAATAAAGTCAACGATCTAACGGCTGAAGAACAAGACGAACTCAAGGCCATCAACGAACTCGATCGCCTTTTTACTTACCTAAACTCCCTCCTCCTCGCTCAAAAATGACCCTTACCGAAGCAACCCGCCAATATGTCAGAGAACGGGCTAAATACCTTTGCGAATATTGTCACTCTCCAGAAGAAATCAGCACCTCTCGTTTTACCATCGACCATATCAAACCCCGTTCTTTAGGCGGTACTGATGATGTCAATAATTTGGCGCTTGCTTGTAGCCGTTGCAACCAACGTCGTTACAATTTTACAGTCGCTAGCGATCTAGAAACTCAATCAGAAGTAGCTCTATTTAATCCTCGAAGTCAGCAATGGCAAGAGCATTTTATTTGGACGGAGGACGGTACAAAAATTCTCGGAGTTACACCAATTGGTCGCGCTACTTGCGATCGGCTTGACGTGAACGACGAACGCTATCAAGGAGAGCGATCGATTCAAGAAGCACGCGGTTTATGGATAAAAGCTGGCTGTCATCCACCAACAGACGATCCCAGAGAAATCCAATAAACTATATTCAACTCACTGCCAGAAGCTCATTCTTCATTTTCTGAAGATTCTCAAGGTCAGACCGATGAAGTTGTGCTTGGTTTTCTGTAAGCCACTGATAAAATTGTTGAACTCTGACAAAGTATTCATTTGATAAAGAGCTTAGACACAAACTATCTCCTAAATTTTCTAAATAAGACATTGAGATTTTATCCCATCCATCCCACTGCTTCAGAATCTCAACATCAACACGCACAGTCATTTCTACATCTTCTGCAAATTCGATTTGCAACGCTGGTATAAGCAAGGTGTAATGCTGCGTGTAATTTCGCAACTTATGCACAAATTTTTGGATAGGATTGTTTGCAATATCTCGCTCAAGTTTTTCTTGGTATTTTTTTATAAACTCTTGATTAGAGTACAGCCTATTAACAATTACTCTTGTGTGATCGATCAAGGATTTTGCAGAGGCAAGAAAGTTATGAAATAGTCTTGAAGTTTCCTCAAGTAAAAGCTCAAGGTTTTCTCTTTGTTCATAACTATACATCAACAAAGATTCTTTCGGATCGTTGAGATGCTCTAGATAGCGTCTAAGTTCATCATAATTTCCTTTGAATACCCCATAGCTTGCACTTAAAGCTTGCAAGTTCCGATAAATTTCCATTTCTGATGAGGCTTGTAACTTATCGAAACGAATACCAAATTCAGTCTTGTACTCCATACATTTTATAAAAAAGCGCTACAAAATAAGTAAATTATAACAGAGGCGACTTCACCCTCCAAAGATGTACAATCAGACTCAAGAAGCTTCAAAGACTAGCATTTTTTTACCATAATAGGCTTCAATATCCGCGTAATCTTTAACTAGAGCAAAAAAATCCTTCGCCTTTTTTATATCTTGAGACTGTTTAAAAAATTCTTCTTGCAAAACCTCCCACAATTTTTCAGTTACAAAGTAATACCTTGATTGTGGATGTAATTGAATTTCTGAACCGGTAGTCAAAAATTTTTCTATCTCAGGAGTGTTAGCACTTAATCTAATATATTGAGTTTCTAGAACTTCAATAAACTTTTTGTTTAGCGTTTCATCAATCTTTTCTTCTTCTTTCAAAATGTTCTTTAATTCTTGCAAAATCTCATCATAATGATGACCTTTCGTGAATTCTTCAGAAAAATACTTAACTCTGGCAAAATGAATAGATAGAGACATATTTTTAGTTCCTAGCTTGTTTAATGTATTCTACTAACTCACGTAAAGTTTTGACTTTTTCCAAAGCCCTAATGAGTTTATCAACTGAATCACAATCATAATATTGTATGTCTATCTTAGGAAATTCTTGCTTCAGTTGTTCTAACTGATTTTTATTATTACTGTCTAAACGATTAATAGGAAAAATATAACGAAATCCTGTTGGCTGGTGACTGTTCAATAAAACTTTTACAGCACGTATCCACTTTTGAAGACTGTTATCATTAACAGGGCCATTTGCTTTATCAGGGGAAGATTTACACTCGTAAATAAAATTCCCCTCTACAAAATATGTCATAAGCTTGATTTAAGAAACTATTGAACTTTACTAAGTGTTTATGAGATAAGTTTCGGAAATAGAGAAAATTTCTAGGCTGACTTTCTCAGATCGCGAAAATGAGCGTCTACAGTAAATTCCTTTCCTAGTTTACTGACTTTACTATGTCCTGAAATAGCCACAACCTTACCAGTTAATAATCCTTGAATTAAATCATCTGCCTTTTTTGATAATGCAACAAAATCTGCAATCGGTTCGTTATCCTTTAAATTATCTACATAATCAACACCAGGCTCCATCTTAAACTGTTTCATCAAATCTTTCAAAAGTGCCTTGAAAGATTTATCAATTACTTTTCCTTTATCAAGTGGGTTTAAACTTCTCCAATCTGGTAGATATTCCAATGCTTGACTTAAAGCATTTTTAATAGAACCAACTCCAAAGTTTGACATTGAAACCTCTACTACATTTGAGTGTGATTACCGATATAATAGGTTAGGTTAAAGGAACAAAACCTAACACTAAAAAATATTTTAATAATAATTCTAGCATAACGACAGCTCAACTGTCAACATTTACCTGCAACTAATAAAAAAATATCGCCCCAAATCCACAGACAGAAGGCACACCCCTCACTCTCACTGACCTCAAAATCTACTGGCAACTCCTAGACTGGGACAAACACCTCATCCTCATCTTCTACCAAGACCCCACATCCCCTGCCGCCCAAGGTTTTAGCCCTACTTTCCTCGATGCCCTTACCCGCTTCGAGGGTACAATCTGTCTCATCACCGACACACCTCATCCACCCCTGCAAACCTTCTCCCCCCATGACCCCGATTTACTTCAAACTGTCGTCAACTGGCTCAAACGACTTCATCTAGAGTCCTAAGTTTTGACTGTCGGGAGTTACGCATCAAAACCAAAGAAACCGGGTTTTTTACTTTAGTTAAAGGTCGGGAAGCAGTATTATCGGAAAAAACCCGGTTTCTAGCCACCCGTGCGTCCAGCACTATTAAAGCCATCCTCAATCCAAAAAATTGAGATAAAATATCGACAAGCCCTAAACATAACGAACAATGACTCTAGCCAACTATCAACTTTCCCTAAACTTTGAGCAAATTTTAGCCCTAGTCAAACAACTGCCCTATCCAGAAAAATTGCAGTTAAGTCAAGAGCTGGAAAAAGAAGTATTAAACAGTAAATTAACAGCTCTTTTGGAGTCATTTAGAACCGATGAGCTTTCTTTAGAAACTATCACCCAAGAAGTAGAAGCAGTCCGAAGCGAAATTCATGCCAGAAAAACCAGCCCTTAAAGTAATTAACTATGATTCCAAACAATATTCATTAATTGTCAGGTCGGAAGCGCAAACAATTGAGCGATCGCACTCTCTGAATAGTTTCAAAATCGCGATCGTTATGAACTAGAATAAGCTGGTGTTCGATCGCAAGTTGGGCAATGCAGCAGTCGATACTACTTCTAACCGTTAACCCCTGTCGTTGCAAATCGTAGTAAATCCGAGCAGCCGCTACCCAAGTATTAGGCGTAGACTCGATGTAATCTTGTTCTTGGAGATAAGTTTCTAATAGTGTCCACTCCCGTTCATCTCGACAACCTTGCAAAAGTTCCATCTGAGTAAATCGGTTCAGAAAAATACTTTCATCATTAATTATTGCTTCGAGGGATTGGCGTACTACACCTGTCCTGTCGCGGAAAACGCTGATCTAGACTGAGGTATCAATCAGAAACATTTCGGTTTTCCCGCAAAGCTTTGTAGTCGTAGTCAGTTGAAAATTGAATTTGTCCGCTTAAATCAAGTATATTCCGCTTTTTACGGGTGCGAATTAATTCTTGCAAAGCAAAGTCAATCAGTTCTTTTTCTGTTTTGAAATTGGTTAAGCGAAAGGCTTCTTTAACCAATTCTTCGTTAAGTTCAACGGTGGTTGTCATGGTTAATGGTTGATTTCATTCTCTCATTCATTATGGCATAGCCACACCCAACCCTTAACCTAACCCAACTTCCCCAACTCACCTCAACCAACCTCAACCAAACTCTCTAACTCCTCTGCATCAACGACACCAAACTAGAACTACCCAGATTCCCGACTTCTCAAAGAAGTCAGGAATTTACAAATGGTTAAATTGTCAAGGTGTTTTATACAATTATGACTTGGGCGTATAAGTCGATCGCACTTGCAACTCCTTCAACTGCTTCTCATCCACCCCAGCCGGCGCATTCGTCAGCAAACAACCCGCCTGCTGCGTCTTCGGAAACGCAATCACATCGCGAATAGATTCCTCACCAGCCAACAGCATCACCAACCGATCCAAACCGTAAGCAATGCCACCGTGGGGCGGAGTTCCATACTCAAACGCATCCAACAAAAAGCCAAACTTATTGTAAGCTTCCTCAGTCGATAAGCCGATCGCCTCAAACACCTTTTCCTGAACTTCCCGCTGATAAATCCGCAGAGAACCGCCGCCGATTTCTGTACCGTTTAACACCAAATCGTAAGCTTGAGCTCTCGCAGTTTTCAAATCATTAATATCGTCGGGATGCGGCGCAGTAAACGGGTGATGCAAAGCTTCCAAACGCTTCTCATCAGCGTTCCATTCAAACATCGGGAAATCTGTCACCCACAGCAGATTCATCTTCTCTTTGTCAATCAATCCCAATTCGTTACCGACAAACAAACGCAATCTATCCAAAGTCTTATTGACAGTTGTCACATCGGCTGCGGCGAATAACAACAAATGACCTGGTTGCGCGCCCGTGCGATCGAGCAATTGCTGTTTTTGTGCTTCCGTCAAATTATCCTTAATTGCGCCGATCGTATCAATTTCGCCATTATCCCGCACGCGGATGTAAGCCAATCCCTTCGCACCCGCTTCGCTGGCTTCCTTAAACAAATCGCCTTTCGGGCCCGGTTTAATCCGCACATTAGAAATCGCATCATTACCGCCCGGAATCGGCAAAACTTTCACAATTCCGCCCGCAGCAACCGCCCCGGAAAATACCTTAAATCCCGAATCTTTCATCAAATCGGAAACATCGACTAATTCCATACCGAAGCGAGTGTCTGGTTTGTCGCTACCGTAGCGATCCATTGCTTCAGCGTAAGTCAAGCGCGGAAAAGGACGAGGCACTTCTACGCCTTTGACACTTTGGAAAATCTGGGAGACTAAACCTTCGTTTAATTCGATAACTTCTTCTAAAGACATGAAACTCATTTCCATGTCTAATTGTGTGAATTCCGGCTGTCTGTCGGCGCGCAAATCTTCATCGCGGAAACAGCGGGCAATTTGATAATATCTGTCCAAACCCGAAACCATTAACAATTGTTTGAACAACTGCGGCGACTGCGGCAAAGCGTACCATTCGCCCAAATTGACGCGGCTGGGCACTAAATAATCTCTCGCACCTTCAGGAGTCGATCTCGTTAAAATCGGTGTTTCAACTTCAATAAAACCTCCCACATCTTCCAGGTGGCGGCGCATAGCTTTGACTACTTGGTGGCGAAGCTGCAAATTGCGACTCATACGATCGCGCCGCAAGTCCAAATAGCGATATTTCAGCCGCAAATCTTCCCGCACGCTTTCGGTATCCGCCGTCGCCACCTGAAACGGTAACTGTTTGCGAACCGCATTTAACAACTCAATTTCGTCAGCGTAAATTTCTACTTCACCCGTAGGCAATTTCGGATTGAGGGACTCCTCGGGGCGGTGGCTGACTCGCCCGGTAATTTTAAGCACGTATTCGCTGCGTAAAGCCTCAGCCCCGTGATAGGAATCGGGGGTGCGTTCAGGATCGCTGACAATTTGCACAATACCCGATCGATCGCGCACATCCAGAAAAATCACCCCGCCATGATCGCGGCGGCGATCCACCCAGCCGTAAAGGGTGACAGTCTCTCCGATGTGTTCGCTTCGCAGTTCGCCGCAGTAGTAACTTCTCATGGTTGGGGGTTATGGACTAAAAATAATGCTTTTTGATTATAGCGCTTAGTGTCAAAACCTTTTATGAACAGGCAAGATGCC